>NZ_CP005986.1:2100000-2367500 GCF_000175575.2 Acidithiobacillus caldus ATCC 51756 | reverse complement strand
GCGGCAGGGCGAAATCATCAGTGGTGTCGTCAAGCGTATGGAAAAAGGGAACGCCATCATCGATATGGGTCGCGCCGAGGCGATCCTGCCCAAAGAGGAGATGATTCCTCGGGAGGCCATTCGGCCCGGAGATCGGATCAAGGTGCACCTCAAGGAAGTCCGGCGGGTACCGCGCGGTCCTCAGCTTTTTCTCTCTCGGACCAGCCCCGAGCTGCTCATGAAGCTCTTCGCCCAGGAAGTGCCGGAAATCGCCAATGGCATGATCGAGATCATGGGTGCGGCGCGGGATCCGGGGCTGCGGGCCAAGCTTGCGGTACGTTCCAACGAGCCGCGGGTGGACCCGGTGGGAGCCTGTGTGGGCATGCGCGGCAATCGGGTCCAGACCGTCATCAACGAATTGAAAGGCGAGCGGGTGGACATCGTGGTTTGGTCGCCGGAGCCGGCGAGCTTTGTCATCAATGCCCTGTCGCCGGCGGAGGTCTCGAGTATCATCGTCGACGAGAATACCCACAGCATGGATGTGGTCGTGGATCCCGAGCAGCTGTCCCTGGCCATTGGACGCGGAGGCCAGAATGTGCGTCTGGCCAGCCAGCTGACGGGCTGGACCATCAATATCCTGACCGAGGACGAGGCGCGGGCCAAGCGGGAAGAAGAGGATGCCCGTTTTCGGCAGCAGTTCATGGACGACCTCGGTATCGATGAGGATCTCGCCACCCTGCTCGTGAATGAGGGCTTTACCTCCATCGAGGAGGTGGCTTATGTGCCCGTCGCCGAGATGCTGGAAATCGAGGGGCTGGATGAGGAGCTGGTTACGGAGTTGCGCCGACGTGCCCGTGATGTGTTGCTCAACAAGGCCATCGCCCGGGAAGAGCAGGTGGTCTTGAGTGAACCCGCCGAGGATCTCCTGGCCCTCGAAGGTATGGACAAGGGTCTGGCCCATTTGCTGGCCAGCAAGGGTATCACTACGGCGGAATCGCTGGCGGAACTTGCCGTGGATGAGCTATGTGAATTGGTGGACATCGAGCCGGAACGGGCCAAGGCCCTGATCCTCAAAGCGCGCGCGCCCTGGTTTGTCTGAGCTGCGCAGGCTTTGTGGGTGGTGATTCCGGTGTTTGGGAGGGCTAGATAGGTATGACCGTGACAGTCGCAAACTTTGCTGCAGAATTGGGTTTGTCCAGCGCTCGGCTCCTGGAGCAGTTGGCGGCGGCCGGCCTCAAGAAGCGGACGGCGGAAGATCCCATCACCGAGGAAGACAAGCAGCGGCTTTTGGGATTCCTGCAGGCCGCGCACGGCGATAGCGCCGGGGGCGTGAAGCGCATCACCTTGAACCGTACCAGCACCAGCGAGATCAAGCAGAGTATCGGCGCCGGAAAATCTCGGACGGTGCAGGTGGAGGTCCGGCGCAAGCGCACCTACGTCAAGCGTGAGGCCGTTGCGGAGGAGCAGGCTCCGGAGCGCATGGCGGAAGCCGTAGAGACCCCCGCGGCTACCGCGGAAGCGCCGCAGAGTCCACCACCGGCGGAGGAATCCGCCTCAAAAGCTGCCTCGGCGGCGGTCCCGGCGGCAGAGGCCCCGGCACCGGCGGAACGCGAAGTTCCACAGGCGGCAGGGGAGCCTCCGGCGATCGAGGCGGAGGAGCCCTCCGTCGCTGCCGAAGCGGCGCAGGCCGAAGCGGTGGAGCCAGAAGCGAGGCGGACAGAGCAGGGCAGCGCCGACGCCACGACGGTGGCTTCGTCTGGACGCGGGGCGGCGACTGAATCGCTGGGTCGTCGTCCGCTGGCGGCCCGTGCGCCCAGTACGCGGCCTGCCCCGGCCCCGGCCCGTCCGACCCCGGCTGCTGCGGCTCCGGGCAAACCCAAAAAAGCAGGCGAGCGCGGCGACGATGCGTCGCGCCGCGGCGGGCGCCGCAATCCCCGGCGCGACGATGCCGGTGGTAACGATGTGGACAGTCTCCTGCGGCGGCGTAAGTCTGCGGACCGGCGCGGTGACAAGGGCCGGGGGCAATCCGGCGGGGCCGGTGAGTTCAGCGCAGCTCCCGTCATTCGTGAGGTGGCCATCCCCGAGACCATCACGGTGGGGGAATTGGCCAACCGCATGGCCATCAAGGCCAGCGATGTCATCAAGTCCATGTTCAAGATGGGGGTGATGGCCACCATCAATCAGGTCATCGATCAGGATACGGCGGCCATCGTCGTGGAAGAGATGGGACATCGGCCGAAGATGGTCACCATCACCAGCCCCGAGGCCCTGCTGGAGGAGGGGGCCGATACCGAGGCACCGATCCTGGCGCGGCGACCGCCCGTGGTGACGGTCATGGGGCACGTCGATCACGGCAAGACCTCGCTTCTGGATCGTATCCGTTCGACCCAGGTGGCCAGTGGCGAGGCGGGTGGTATCACCCAGCACATCGGCGCCTACCACGTGGAGACGCCGAAGGGGGTCATCACCTTTCTCGATACCCCGGGCCACGAGGCCTTCACGGCCATGCGTGCACGCGGCGCCCAGGCAACGGATATCGTCATCCTGGTGGTAGCCGCCGACGATGGCGTCATGCCCCAGACCATCGAGGCCATCCACCACGCCAAGGCGGCGGGTGTGCCCATGGTGGTGGCGGTGAACAAGATCGATAAGCCCGGCGGCGACCCCGAGCGCATCCGTCAGGAGTTGGCCAATCAGGACGTACTGCCGGAGGAGTGGGGCGGCGACACCCAGTTCGTCAACGTCTCTGCCAAGACCGGCCTGCACATCGATGACCTGCTGGACGCCGTCCTGCTGCAAGCGGAACTGCTGGATCTCGAGGTGCAGATCAATGGTCCCGCCAAGGGGGTCGTCATCGAGTCGCGCCTGGATCGGGGGCGGGGCGCGGTGGCGACGGTGCTGGTGCGCCAGGGGACCCTGCACAGCGGCGACGTGCTGCTCGCCGGGGCCCAGTACGGCCGGGTGCGCGCCCTGGTCGACGACAACGGCCGGAACATCGCCACCGTGACGCCGGGCTTGCCCGTGGAGGTCCTGGGTCTGAGCGATGTGCCGCAGGCGGGCGATGAGGTGGTGGTGGTGGCCGATGAGCGCAAGGCGCGCGAAGTGGCCCTCTTCCGCCAGGGCAAGTATCGCGACGTGCGCCTGGCCAAGAGTCAGAAGGCGAGCCTGGAGAGCCTCTTCGAAGCCGCGGCCGAGGGCGAGGTACAGCAGCTCAATCTACTCATCAAGGCCGATGTGCAGGGCTCTGCCGAGGCCCTGAGCCAGACTCTGGAGCGCCTCAGTACAGCGGAGATCCGGGTGCGGGTCATTCACTCCGGGGTGGGTGGCATTACCGAGTCCGACGTCAATCTGGCGGCGGCCTCCAAGGCAGTGATCATCGGCTTCAATGTGCGTACCGAGGCACAGGCTCGGCGCCTACTGGAGCAAAGTGGCGTGGACGTGCGCTATCACAGCGTCATCTACGATGCCGTGGACGAGGTCAAGGCGGCCATGAGCGGCATGTTGTCGCCGGAAATTCGCGAGAAGATCCTGGGGCACGCCGAAGTGCGCGAGACCTTCCGCGTGCCCAAGGTGGGCACCATTGCCGGCTGTATGGTGACGGACGGCATCGTGCGGCGCAACGCTCGTGTTCGGGTCATTCGTCAGGAGGTGGTGATCCATACTGGCGAAATGGATTCGCTGCGCCGCTTCAAGGACGATGCGCGCGAGGTGCGCGAGGGTTTCGAGTGCGGTATCGGCATCCGCAACTTCAACGATGTCCGGGTGGGCGATGTCATCGAGGCCTATGAGACCGTTGAAGTGGCACGTACCGTCTGAAGCCATGCCTGCAAGCCAACGCGGTTTTCCCCGTGCCCGCCGGGTGGCGCACCTGCTGCAGACCGAGATCGCGGCCATCCTGCCGCAGCTGCACGGACTGCAGGTGGAGGGGCTTCTGCCCAGCATCACCGAGGTGGAGTTGGCCCCGGACATGCGTTGGGCGCGGGTGCATTTTGCCCTGATGGATGGCCCCGGGCGGGCTCGGATGGTGACGGCAGAGCTTGATCGACAGGCGGGACAGATCCGGCAGATTCTCGGTCGGCGTCTCGCGCTGCGGCGTATACCCCCCTTGCATTTCACCTACGATGCGCGGTTTGACCGCGATGCGGAGATGGCGCGCTTGCTGTCTTCCTTGCCCCCTGCTGCCGAAGAGGATGCGTCTACGTGAATTGTCGTCACGGTATACTGCTGCTGGACAAGGATGAAGGTCTGACCTCCAATGCCGCCCTGCAGCGCGCCAAGCGCCTCATGGGCAGCAAGAAAGCAGGTCATACGGGAACCCTCGATCCCTTTGCCACGGGGCTTTTGGTCCTGCTTTTTGGCGAGGCCACCAAGGTATCGGACTACATTCTCAATGCCGACAAGCGCTATCTTGCCACCCTGCGCCTGGGGGTGGAAACGCGCACGGGGGACCGCGAGGGAGAAGTCGTCCAGCGGCGCGAGGTCAATCTGGGCGATGCCGAGATCGCCGCGGCCCTGGCCGCCTTCCGCGGCGATATTCAGCAGATTCCGCCCATGCACTCGGCCATCAAGCAGGGGGGGAAACCCTTGTATGTCCTGGCGCGTCAAGGCGTGGAGGTAGAACGGGCGCCGCGTTCGGTGCGTATTCATCGACTGGAGATGCTGTCCCGCTCGGGCAGCGATCTGGTCCTCGATATCCACTGCTCCAAAGGCACCTACATTCGCAGTCTGGCCCAGGATCTGGGACGAGCGCTGGGCTGCGGCGCCCACATCGTGCAACTGCGGCGTCTGGAGACGGGACCCTTCGCCATCGACAGCGCCCTTACCCTGGCGCAGTTGGAGGCGAGCCTTGCCACCGGCGACTGTCCGCTGCAGCCCATGGATCTTGCGCTGAGTACGTTGCCGGCGGTCCATCTCTCGGAAAATAGTGCGTATTATCTGCAACGCGGTCAGGGGGTGGTGGTTGCCCATGCGCCGCCTCCGGGTCGAATTCGTCTGTACGGGCCACATTCGGAGTTTCTCGGTCTGGGCGAGGTCATGGACGATGGAAAAGTGGCGCCTCGGCGTCTCATGGGCGTAAACTAAAGTTTTTGAATCTGGTGATCAGGAGCAGCACATGGCGTTGAATCGCGAAATCAAGGATGGGGTGGTGCAGCAATACGCTACTCACCCTGGGGACACCGGCTCGCCGGAAGTGCAGGTGGCGCTGTTGACCACCCGTATCGAGGGGCTGACGGAACACTTCAAGGCGCACACCCACGACCACCACTCCCGGCAGGGTTTGCTGAAAATGGTGGGACGTCGGCGCAAGCTTCTGGATTATCTCAAGAAGCAGGATTTCGAGCGGTATCGGAGCCTGATCGAGCGACTGGGCTTGCGCAAGTAATCGCAACGCAAACCGGGGCGGTAGTTAGGGGCGGTGGTCGAGGAGAACAGCTTGAGCATAGTGCGCAAGGAAGTGGATTTCGGTGGGCAGCGTCTTTACCTGGAGACGGGAAGGATGGCACGCCAGGCGGATGGGGCAGTCCTGGTCACCCTTGGAGAGACCATGGTGCTGGTCACCGCCGTCGGTCGCCGCGAGCTGAAACCGGGACAGGATTTCTTTCCGCTGACCGTGAATTATCAGGAAAAGGCCTATGCTGCAGGCCGTATTCCCGGGGGGTTTTTCAAGCGGGAAGGGCGGCCTACCGAAAAGGAAACCCTGACCTCTCGTCTCATAGATCGACCCCTGCGGCCTCTGTTCCCGAAGGGCTTCCTCAACGAGGTGCAGGTCATCGCCACCGTACTGTCCGTGGATCAGGAAAACGATCCGGACATTCCGGCCATGATCGGCGCGTCGGCGGCCCTGGCCATCTCCGGCATACCCTTCCAGGGGCCCATCGGCGCCGCACGGGTGGGCTATGTGGACGGAGATTTCGTTCTCAATCCGAGTTTTTCGGCCCTCGCCCGCTCGCAACTGGATCTGGTAGTGGCGGGAACGCGCCAGGCGGTGCTGATGGTGGAGTCCGAGGCGCAGGAACTGCCCGAAGCGACCATGCTGTCGGCGGTGATGTTCGGTCATGAGTCCTTCCAACCCGTGATCGCCTGCATCGAGGAACTGGCAGCCGAGGCGGGCAAGACCCCCTGGGCATGGCAGGCACCCGAACTGGATCCGGCCTTGCAGGAGGCCATTACGCAGGCGGCGTTGGCGCCCTTGCGCGAGGCCTATGGTCTCGTGGAGAAACAAGCACGCAGCAAGCGTCTCGACGAGATTCGCAGTAGTCTGCTGGAGCAGTTCGGGGGCAGCGCCGGTGAGCAGGCCGATGTGGTGCGCGGCGTCGTCAAGAAACTGGAGACGCAGATAGTCCGTGGTCGAGTGCTGGACGGAGCCCCGCGCATCGACGGACGGGATCGCACCACGGTGCGGCCCATAGAGATCGAGGTGGGCATCATGCCCCGCACCCACGGTTCCGCCCTTTTCACGCGGGGCGAGACCCAGGCACTGGTCATCGCTACCTTGGGGACCAAGGGCGACGAACAGATCGTCGACGCCCTGCAGGGGGAAAGCCGCGACCGCTTCATGCTGCACTACAATTTTCCGCCCTTCTCCACCGGGGAGACGGGCATGGTGGGCTCTCCCAAGCGCCGAGAAATCGGCCACGGGCGGCTGGCCAAGCGGGCGGTGGCGGCGGTGCTGCCCAGCGAATCCGAGTTTCCCTACAGTCTGCGCATCGTCTCCGAGATCCTGGAGTCCAATGGTTCTTCCAGTATGGCGACGGTGTGTGGTGCGTCCCTGGCTCTCATGGATGCCGGCGTGCCCCTGAAGGCACCGGTGGCGGGAGTGGCCATGGGGCTCATCAAGGACGGGGAGCGCTACGCCGTCCTCACCGACATCCTCGGCGATGAGGATCATCTGGGCGACATGGATTTCAAGGTGGCGGGCACCGAGAATGGGGTGACCGCCCTACAGATGGACATCAAGATCGACGGTATCACCCGGGAGATCATGGCGACGGCCTTGGAGCAGGCGCACGCCGGGCGTCTGCACATCCTTTCGAAGATGAATGCGGTGCTGGCGCAGGGACGGTCGCAATTGTCCGGCTATGCGCCGCGCATCATCTCCATGCGTATCCACCCGGACCGTATCCGCGATGTCATCGGTCCTGGCGGCAAGGTCATCCGTGCCCTTACCGAGGAGACGGGTGCCAGCATCGATATTCAGGACGATGGCACCGTGACCATCGCCTCGGTCAACGGCGAGGCCGGTGAGGCCGCACGGCGCCGCATCGAACTGCTCACGGCGGATGTGGAGGTGGGCATGATCTACGACGGTAAGGTGGCCAAGATCATGGATTTCGGCGCCTTCGTCACGATCCTGCCGGGACGGGATGGTCTGCTCCATATCTCCCAGATCAGCACCGAGCGGGTCAACGACGTGCACGACTACGTCAAGGAAGGGCAGAGTGTGCGGGTCAAGGTGCTGGAAGTGGATCGTCAGGGCAAGATCAAGCTCAGCATGAAGGATATCGCCCAATAGACGGTAGATTCCTGGTATCCCCCGGCCCCTTGATGGGGCTGCCGGTGGGGGCTTGTGCCCTTTGGCTGGCGGTTTGGCACGGCGACGGTTTGCCGCGATGACTCCTGCTGTCACGGCCGCCCAGGCCACGCGCTCCGTCCTGGACAACGGGATCATCCTGGTTAGCGAGACGCTGCCGGCGCGCCAGCAGGTGGCCTTGTCCATCACCATCGCTCAGGGCAGTCGGCATCAGCGGCGGGCCGAGAACGGCTTTGCCCACCTCCTGGAGCACATGTTCTTCAAGGGCAGCCAAAGCTTCACCGGCGAGGAGATCAATCGGCGGATAGAGCTCCTCGGCGGGGGCATAAACGCCTTTACGGACCGGGAGAGCACCGTTCTGCACGGCACGGTGTTGGCCGAGGATGGGCAGAAGGCCTTCACTCTGCTGTGCGATATGTTACTGCATCCGCAATGGACGGCTCGGGATCTCGTCGCCGAGCGCGGCGTTGTGGCGCAGGAAGCGGCCATGGTTGCCGAAGATCTGGAGGACTGGCTGAGTGAGCGGGCCATCACCCGATTCTGGTCGGACTCGCCTTTGGCCTGGCCCGTGCTGGGTCGTGCTACCGCCATTCGTCGGGCCAGCGCCGCACGCCTGCGGCAGTATCATGCGGCCATGCTGGCCAACGCCCCCATCGTCGTCACCGCGGTGGGCGCCATAAGCCACGATACCTTGCGCGCCTGGGCCAAGCCTCTCGAAAGCTTGCCGCCACGCCGTTCCTTGCCGACCATCCCGCCTCAGCCCAGCTACGCCCGAGGGGTGAGCCGGCGCCCCGAGGCGCAGCAGGTCCATGCGCTGTGGCTGACGGAAGCGGCCCCCTTTGCAGCTCCCGAGCATCTACCTGAACTCCTGGCCAATCTCATCCTCGGTGGCGGCAGCGCATCGCGCCTCTTCCGGAATCTGCGGGACCGGCTTGGGCTTGCCTATCAGGTATACTCGCAGGTGGAGGCCCTGAGCGATACGGGAGAGTGGAGCATCTACTGCGCGGTTCCGCCCGGCGCATGGGGCGTCACCCGCCGCGAGGTACACCGGATCCTGCGCGAACTGCAGGATGCCGGACCCACGCCGGAAGAGTTCCAGTGGGCGCGGCACAGCCTGCGGGTACAGTGGCTCCTGGGGCAGGGGGATCTGGAGATTCGTATGGCTCGCTTGACACGACAGGCCCTGTATCTGGGCCGTTGTCTCGATGAGGCCGAGAGTCTGGATGCCCTCGCGCAGATTCGCCAGGAGCAACTGCAAACGGCCTTCGCTCGGTGGCAGCGACAATTGGAGTGGTCGTGCCAGCCGAGCACAGCTCAGCCGCGGAAGCCATCCTTCCAGCGCCGTAAGGCAGCGAAGATGGCGACGGGTTCCGCCGCCGTCTCCGGATAGACGGCGCGCACCGCGTGCTGAACCGAGGGGAGGTGGCAGCGCAGGAAGGGATTGCTTTGCCGCTCCTCGCCCAGGGTAGAGGGCAGGCTGGGCTGTCCCGCCTCCCGCTGCCGACGGACGCGCTCCAGCCGTTCGCCGAGAATGCGGTTGTCGGGCTCCACCACAGCGGCAAAGCGCAGATTGGCGAGGGTATACTCGTGCGCGCAGCAGACCCGGGTGCTATCGGGCAACCGCGCGAGCTTCTGCAGACTGGCAAAGAGCATGGCGGCGTCGCCCTCGAAGATCCGGCCACAGCCTCCGGCAAACAGGGTGTCGCCACAGAAAAGCAGGTCCTCCCAGTAAAAGGCGAGATGATCGAGTGTGTGTCCCGGCACCTCCAGCACCCGGATCTCACGCCCATCGACGTGGGCGGTCCCCTCGCGAAGGGGGTTGGTGCGTGCGGGAATGGTGCTATTGCCGGGGCCGTACACGGGACAGCCGTAGGCGGTGGCCAGCTCCGCTACGCCGCCAATGTGGTCGGCGTGGTGATGGGTACACAGAATGGCGCTGGGACGCAGACCACGGCGGGACAACTCGGCGGATACGGGTGCGGCAGCGCCGGGATCGACGATCCAGACTGCGGATTCCTGCGGCAGGGTGAGCAGATAGATATAATTGTCGCGAAATGCCGGGATGAGGGTCAGGGACATGTCTGGGCAGTGCCTTTGCTGCAGGGTAAGATGCCGTCCATGATCTCAACACAGGACGGCGCCCATGCCTAGACCCCGCGGGCGCAGATCGATCCCGCTGCGCCGTACGACCCTGTGGTGGAGTGGACGCACTGGCCGACTCCTGCTGGAGCGGGCGGCGAGTTTCGTTCCAGCCTGGTTGGAAAAATTACGACCGGAGACCGTCCTGCAAGTGGGACAGCCCTTGCTCTGGTCGAAGCCACCCGAGAGTAAAGCCATCTGGGTGCTGCTCAATGAGGGCTCCGTCTGCGTCAACACGGCCTACCTGCAGACTCTGGGAAATTGCGAGAACCTACCCTTCGCCGCCATGCGCTTCGATCTGGTGATCCTGCCCTTCTGTCTCAGCCGGGTGAGCGATCCGGCAGCCGTTTTGGCGGAATGTCGGCGCGTGCTGCGGCCCGAGGGACACGTGCTGGTGCTGGACTTCAACCCGAGCGGAAGTCTGGGGATGCTCCGCCGCTGGCACGTCTGGCGCCGCGATCGCAGCTGGCCTTGGCGGCGACCCTTCCTGTCCCTGGGGCAATTGCGCCGGCTGCTCGACCAGGAAGATCTGATGATCCGTGAAGGACGATATTTTCAGTACACCCTACCTGGCCTTGGGCGCAATGCCCAGTGGCTGGAGCTCGTGGGAGACCGATGGTGGCCGGCGGGGGCCAATGCCTACATGCTTCTGGCGCAGCGGCGAGATGCCGAACAGCCCTTGGTTGGCCTCGTGGAACCGGCCTTTCGCCAGCGGCGCCGGCGCAAACTGCGGGCGCAGGCGCCGGCGGCCCAGCGATTACGGGACGACGATGCCTGAGGCGCTGGCCCAGGTGGAACTCTTCAGCGACGGCGCCTGCCGTGGCAATCCGGGCAGAGGAGCCTGGGGCGTGTGCCTGCGCGCTGCCGGACGCGAGCGGGTACTGTGGGGCTATGTGCCGGAGACGACCAACAATCGCATGGAGATGACGGCGGTGTTGCGCGGTCTGCAGGTCTTGCGGCGTCCAAGCAGGGTGCAGATCGTCACGGATTCGCGCTATCTTGTGGACGGCATGACCCAGTGGCTGCCGGGCTGGCTGCGGCGCGGCTGGCGCAGCGCCGCCGGGGCAGCGGTCAAGAATCGGGATCTGTGGCAGGCGCTGCAGGAGGCCGCCGCTGGCCACGAACTGCACTGGCAGTGGGTACGGGGACACGCGGGACACCCCGAGAACGAGGCCGTGGACGCGCTCATCAACCGGGTTCTGGATCGTTTTGGGACGGAAACCGAGGTCCGCGAAGGGGAGGGTTGGCTGTGAGACAGGTCGTTCTCGATACGGAAACCACGGGTATCGATCCGCGCCAAGGGCATCGGGTCATCGAGATCGGTGCCGTGGAACTCGTGGACCGGGAGATTACCGAGGGGCGCTATCAGCAGTATCTCAATCCAGGGCGTAGCAGCGACCCGGAAGCCTTGCGTGTGCACGGCATCCGCGATGACTTTCTCGCGGACCAGCCCGACTTTGCCGACATCGTCGAGGACTTTCTGGCCTTCCTCGGGGATGCTGAGCTGATCATCCATAACGCCCCCTTCGATCTCGCCTTTCTCAATGCCGAACTGGAGCGTGTGGGACGTCCGGCACTGCAAAATCCCGTGCGCGATACCCTGGTGGAAGCCAGGCGTCGGCACCCAGGCCAGAAGAACGATCTGGACGCGCTCTGTCGCCGCTACGGTGTCGACAACAGCCGACGTCAGCAGCATGGAGCGCTCCTGGACTGCGAGATCCTGGCCGAAGTCTATCTGCGCATGAGCGGTGGCCAGCTGGGAATGCGCCTGGCGGCAGATCGTGAAGCGCAGGGCCCCAGCGTAGCGGAGGAGGGTCAGGCGGGCGCGCCATTCCAGGCCCACGCGCAGGCAGCGGATCGCCGACGTCCTTTGCGGCTCAGGCGCGCCGACGCCGCGGAGCTCGCGGCACACGAAGCCTATCTGCGCGGTCTTGGGGGCAAGGCTCTGTGGCGTGAGGAAAGCCCTGGCGAGCAGACGTGACCCAGCCACGCAGAGCCGTATGGTCGCCACGACCATCGCCCGTTCGCTCGGGATAGCGGCGCAATCCTCGGCGGGGAGCCTGCGCCGCGCTGACGAGGGTCAGGCGCGCTGGATCAGTTCGATGCGGTAGCCGTCAGGGTCCTCGACAAAGGCGATGACGGTCTTGCCGTGCTTCATGGGACCGGCTTCCCGCACCACCTTGCCGCCGCGCGCGCGGATGGCGTCGCAGGCAGCGGCCGCGTCATCCACGGCGATGGCGATGTGACCGAAGGCATCACCCAGATCGTAGTGGTCGCGATCCCAGTTGTAGGTGAGCTCGATGACGGCGCCCTCGGACTCATCCTGGTAGCCGACGAAAGCCAGGGTGAAGCGCCCCTCGGGATAGTCCTTCTGGCGCAACAGGCGCATGCCGAGGACTTCCGTGTAAAAGGCCAGGGAACGTTCGAGATGACCGACGCGGATCATGGTGTGCAGTATGCGCATGGGAGTGTCTCCTGGATGTGGGGCAGCCCGCAGCTACCGAGGCCCGCAGCTACTGAGGATTCTGCCGTGGAAGGGAAACCCGCTGCCTAAGGCTAGACGCGAGCCTCAGGCAGTGCAAGGGGGGAGGTGGGGCGGGTGGAACCTTCCAACGGCGGCATCAGCCCTGCAAGCGTTTTTCGATGCGTAGACGCAGGGCGTTGAGTTTGATGAACCCCTCGGCGTCCTGCTGCCGATAGGCGCCGGCATCGTCCTCGAAGGTGGCGATGCGCGGATCGAAGAGACTCTCCTCGGAGCGGCGACCCACCACCGTGCAGTTGCCTTTGTAGAGTTTCAGGCGCACCACACCCGTCACCAAACGCTGGGTCTGATCGATGAGCGTTTGCAGGGCGCGCCGCTCCGGGCTCCACCAGTAGCCGTTGTAGACGATGGAGGCGTAGCGCGGCATGAGTTCGTCCTTGAGATGGGCCACTTCCCGATCCAGGGTAATGGACTCCAGCGCACGATGGGCCTTGAGCAGGATGCTCCCCCCTGGGGTCTCGTAGCAGCCGCGGGACTTCATGCCAACGTAGCGATTCTCGACGATGTCCAGGCGCCCGATACCGTGCTCGCCGCCCAGGGTGTTGAGGTGGGCCAGCAGGGCTGCCGGAGGCAGGGCCTCGCCATCGATGGCCACGGGATCGCCGTGCGCAAACTGGATGTCGATATAACGGGGCTGATCCGGGGCTTTTTCCGGTGCGGTGGTCCAGCGCCACATGCTCTCTTCTGGTTCTGCCCAAGGGTCTTCCAGGATACCGCCTTCATAGGAAATGTGCAGGAGATTGGCGTCCATGGAGTAGGGCGACTTGTTGCCGTGGCGCTCGATGGGGATCTGGTGCGCCTCGGCATAGGCCAGGAGCTTCTCCCGGGAGTTGAGATCCCACTCCCGCCAGGGAGCGATCACGCGGATATCCGGGTTGAGGGCGTAGGCGCCAATCTCGAAACGCACCTGATCGTTACCCTTACCCGTGGCACCGTGGGCCACGGCATCGGCACCCACCTCGGCGGCAATTTCCACCATGCGTTTGGCGATGAGGGGGCGGGCGATGGAGGTACCCAGGAGATACTCGCCCTCGTACACCGTGTTGGCCCGAAACATCGGGAAGACGTAGTCGCGCACGAACTCCTGGCGCAGGTCGTCGATGAACACCTCGCGCGCACCCAGCTGCTCCGCCTTGCGTCGTGCTGGCTCCAGTTCCTCACCCTGGCCGATGTCGGCAGTGAAGGTCACCACCTCGCACTGATACTGATCCTGCAGCCATTTGAGGATGACCGAGGTATCCAGACCTCCGGAATAGGCGAGTACGACTCTCTTGACCATGCCTTGGCTCCTTATCCTTGCCCGTCCAGCTCCGCCACGGGTCCGTGACCGGAGAGAAATTCCATGAGTGCCTTTTGTGCGTGGAGCCGGTTTTCGGCCTCGTCCCAGACCAGGGAGCGTGGTCCTTCGAGGACCTCGGCCGTCACTTCTTCACCGCGGTGGGCCGGCAGACAGTGCATGAATACGGCGCCCGGTGCCGCCTTGGCCATGAGCTCGGCATTGACCTGGAAAGGACCGAAGGTGGCCTTGCGCGCAGCCTGTTCCGCTTCCTGTCCCATACTGGTCCAGACGTCCGTCACCAGCATTCCGGCGCCTTCGGCTGCTGCCGCGGCGCTGTCGAAAAAGTGGCTGTGCCCGGCGTGGGCCGCACGCAGCTCCGCGCTCGGCCAGAAGGCCCGTGGGGCTCCGATGCGCAGTTCAAAGTCCAGCAGATCCGCTGCCTCCATCCAGGAGCGCGCCATGTTGTTGCTGCCATCGCCGATGAAAGCGATCCGCCGACCGCGCAGGTCACCCCAAAGCTCCTGCGCCGTGAGCAGATCGGCGAGCAGCTGGCAGGGGTGGTGATCGTCGGACAGGCCATTGATGACGGGCACGCGGCTGGCCGCGGCAAAGCGCAGGAGATTGTCGTGGCCGAAAGTCCGGATCATGACCAGATCCACCATCCGCGACAGGACGCGCGCCGTGTCCTCGATGCTCTCACCGCGACCCAGCTGGGTATCCCGCGGCGAGAGAAAAAGGGCGTGACCGCCCAACTGCGCCATGCCCACCTCGAAGGATACCCGGGTGCGAGTCGAGGATTTCTCGAAGATCATGGCCAGGGTCTTGCCCCGCAGCGGGGCGTGGACCTCGCCCGCCCGGGTCTGGCGCTTGAGCTCCGCCGCACGGTGCAGCAGTGCGGTCAATTCGGCCCGGCTCAGATCCTGCAGACGGAGAAAATGGCGTGGGGTGGTCACGACTCGTCCTCCAGCAGAGTGCTCAGTATATCCGTGAGGAGGGCGATCTCCACCTCACGGATGATCAAGGGGGGGAGCAAACGAATCACCCGCTCCGCCGTCACGTTGATGAGGAGTCCGGCATCCAGGGCCCTCTCCACGAGGCGTTCGGGCTTGCGCCGCAGGACGACGCCCAGCATCAGGCCCAGACCGCGGATTTCCTCCACCAGCGGATGCCCGCCGAGCCTGCGCTGCAGGTGCTCACGCAGTCGTTGTCCCTGCTGCGCTGCCTGGGTGGGGATATCTTCCGCCTCCATGGTCTCGAGTACCGCCAGGGCAGCGGCGCAGACCAGCGGACCGCCGCCGAAGGTGGTGCCGTGCTTGCCCGGACCAAAGAGGGCAGCCACCGGCGCCCGGGCGAGGAGCGCGCCGATGGGAACGCCGTTGCCGAGGCCTTTGGCTAGACTCAAGACATCGGGCAGGAGGCCTTCCTCGTGCTGATAGGCCAGAAATTTGCCGCTGCGTCCGATGCCCGTCTGCACCTCGTCGAACATGAGCAGGGCGGCGTGTTCATCGCACAGGGTGCGTAATCCGCGCAGAAAGCCCGCCGGTGCCGGGCGCACACCGCCTTCTCCCTGAATGGGCTCTGCGAGCACCGCGACAATGGCGGGGTCCGCCGCCAAGGCCGCGCGCGCGGCCGCGAGATCTCCGTAGGGTACGCGCACGAAACCGGATACCAGCGGTCCGAAACCCTCCTGGATGCGGAAATTACCGGTGGCCGTCAACGCGGCCAGCGTCCGCCCGTGGAAAGCCTGGCTGAAGACCAGAATCTTGGGTTCGGCAACCCCACGTTGATGGCCGTAGAGGCGGGCCAGTTTGATGGCTGCTTCGTTGGCCTCGGCACCACTATTGCAAAAGAAGGCGGCGTCCAGGCCGCTGAGACGGCAGAGGCGCTCGCCCAAGGCCTCTTGCAAGGGCACCCGATAGAGATTGGAGGTGTGGATCAGGTGGCCGGCCTGTTCCTGGATGGCGCGGGTCACCGCCGGATGGGCGTGACCCAGGCCACAGACGGCGATGCCCGCCAGGGCGTCGAGGTACGCCCGGCCGTCGCTGTCGTACAACCAGACCCCTTCACCGCGGACAAAAGCGACGGGCAGGCGCGCGTAGGTGGCCATGAGGGTCATGGCGTGTCTCCGCGCTCCAGGCCAAAGGCCTCGTGCAGGGTGCGCACCGCAAGTTCCAGATATTTTTCGTCGATGACCACCGAAATCTTGATCTCGGACGTGGAGATCATCTGGATGTTGATGTTCTCCTTGCTCAGGGCCGCAAACATCGAGGCGGCGATTCCGGCGTGGGAGCGCATCCCTACGCCCACCGCCGACACCTTGGCGATGCCCGTGTCGCCGCGCACGCCCTCCGCCTGCAATTGCTCGGCGACTCCTCGCAGGATCTCCATAGTGCGGTCAAAATCGCCGCGCTCCACCGTAAAGGTAAAGTCGGTGCGTCCAGCGGCGGATACGTTCTGGAGGATCACGTCCACATTGATGTTGGCGGCCGATATGGGTCCGAGGATGGCGTGGGCGATACCCGGGCGATCGGGCACGCCGCTCACGGTGACCTTGGCCTCGTTACGGGAAAAGGCGATTCCTGATACGCGGGGAGCTTCCATGGCATTTTCCTCTTCGGTGACCAAGGTACCGGGCCCGTCCGTGAACGACGAGAGCACCCGAACCGGTACCCGATAATTCATGGCGAATTCGACGGAGCGCGTCTGTAGCACCTTGGCACCGAGGCTCGCCATTTCCAGCATCTCCTCGAAGGTGATGCGATCCAGCCGTCGTGCCCTGGGCTCCACCCGGGGGTCGGTGGTGTAGATACCGTCGACATCGGTATAGATCTGACACTCATCTGCCCGGAGTGCAGCGGCCAGGGCGACGGCGGTGGTGTCCGAGCCGCCTCGCCCCAGGGTCGTGATGTTGCCCTGGCCATCGACTCCCTGAAAGCCGGCGACGATGACCACTGCCCCCGACGCCAGCGCGTTGCGGATGCGGCTGGCCTCTATGTGCTCGATGCGTGCCTTGTTGTGGGCGGAGTCGGTGGTGATGGGTACCTGCCCGCCCGTGAAGGAGATGGCCGCCTGCCCCCGCGCCTGCAGGGCCATGCTGAGGAGGGCAATGGTTACCTGTTCGCCGGTGCTGAGAAGGGTATCCAGCTCCCGCGGGCTCGGTCGGGAATCCATGGCGCGGGCGAGTTGGAGCAGGCGATCGGTCTCTCCGGACATGGCCGAGACCACGACCACCACCTGCTGACCAGCTCGGTGGCTGGCCAGAACCCGTTCTGCCACGGCCTGGATGCGCTCGACACTGCCGACGGAGGTGCCGCCATATTTCTGAACGATGAGAGTCATGACCGCAATCTTTCCAAACAAGGGGCCAATGATAAGGGGCGGCATCGGTCCTGTACAGGAGGACCGAGGGCGTTGGGGAAATCACGGGGCACTGCTGTCGGTACAGTCCACACCCGTTGGAAAATGCCATAGATGCCAGCCCAGGTGATCGTGGCGGACCAGGCAGGCCCCGTCGTCGCGCCAGTCGCCCAGGACCAGACGTCGGCCAAGACCCGGCAGGTCTTGCTGGCCTGGGCGATGGGTGTGGCCGTGGATGAGGCGGGTGAAGGGTGCCTCGGCGGCTGCAAAAGGGCCCTGCCCAAGAAAGGCCTGGCGCAGACCTTCCGCACTGGCATCGGTGACACGCAGATCCTTTTGCGCCACCGCGCGTCGGCTGCGCCGGCGCAGCCCGCGCGCGAGGCCCTGCAGCACGGGGTAAGGGAGAGCGCGCAGGAAGCCCAGCAGCAGCGGGTTGCGGATGACGCGGCGAAAGCGCAGGTAGGCAGCATCGTCGGTGCAGAGCAGATCGCCGTGGGTGAGGAGCACCGCCTCCCGCGCCACCAGCAGGATGCTGGGGTCGGCCAGTGCCTCTATACCGAAGCGTTCCAACACGGAGGCGGTGAGGGCAAAGTCGCGATTCCCCGGCATGCAGTAGACCCGGATACCGCGCCGAGTGAGTTCGGCCAGCGCAGGGAGGACCTCCGTAGCGGGCGATTCCTCGAGTTGCCGCCAATGGATCCAGTAGTCGAAGAGATCACCGAGGACGAACAGTGCCCCTGTGCCCCGCGCCAGACTGGCACAAAAGTGGAGGAAGGTTTGTGTGCGCCCCGGCGCTGTTCCACTGAGGTGCAGGTCGGAGACGAAAAAGAGCGGCTGCTCCGTCCATGCACCTTCGAGGCGAGGCGGCATGGTCTCAGGCGTTTACCCGTTCGGCCTTGGTGATGATCACGCTTTCCTTGGGAACGTCCTGATGCATGCCGCGATTGCCCGTGGCGACCTTGGCAATGGCATCCACCACGTCCATGCCGTCCACGACCCGACCAAAGACCGCATATCCCCAGCCGTTGCCCGAGGCGGACTTGAAGTCCAGGAACTCGTTGTCCGTGAGGTTGATGAAGAATTGGGCCGTGGCCGAGTGGGGATCGCTGGTGCGTGCCATGGCCAGCGTGCCACGGGCGTTCTTGAGCCCATTGTCGGCCTCGTTGCGAATGGGCTCGTGGGTGCGCTTCTGGATCATGTCCGCGGTAAAGCCCCCGCCCTGGATCATGAAGCCCGGGATAACACGATGGAAAATGGTTTCGTCAAAAAAACCGTCGTCCACATAGCGCAAAAAGTTGGCCACCGTCTGCGGCGCTTCATCCGCCGCCAGGGCAATGGTGATGTCGCCGTGGTTGGTGTGCAAAACGACCTGTGTTCCGTCCATGAAGCCTCCCCCGAAAAGGTCAAGGGTAAAGCCCCCGTCTGCGCTTGTCGAGGGCGAGGCAAGGGGCTGACCCGGTGGTTTGGGGGGTTGCGTCAGGAGTCCTTGGAGTCCGTCCCGGCGGATGGGTCCTTCCGCAGCATGACGTAGATGGGGCAGTAGCCGGTGATGGCGGTAAGGATCAGCAGCAGCCCGGACCAGGTCCACTGCTTGTAGGGAAAGGGCGTTATGAAATAGATGGCGATGAGGATCAAGCCAAAATACAGACGCAACCAGCGTTCCACGGGAAGCATGTTTTTTGTCCAATGCATGGTCCACCCCTCCTTTTATTCGGATGAACAGATACGATGAGTCTAGTCCGCTACCCACACCCCTGCAAGTTTGGCGGACAGCGACTACACTCTAGGCAGTGAGGCCATCGGGAGTACACCATGAGCAACGATCTGAGACGCGTGCGCAGAGAGCTGGGGCAAAGTCTGTGGCTGGACAACCTGTCCCGCACCCTGATCCACGACGGTATACTCGCCCGCTACATCGCGGAAATGGGTGTCAGTGGGGTCACCTCCAATCCCAGCATCTTCCAGAAGGCTATCCACACCAGCCCCTACTACCGCGAGGATGCGCGCACGATCCAGGCAGACTCTGCCGAGCACCTGTATGAGCAGCTGGTAAAAACCGATCTGCAGATGGCCTGTGATCTGCTCGCCCCCATCCATCGGGAGAGCCACGGCGACGATGGCTGGGTGAGTTGGGAAGAATCGCCGCGCCTGGCCGAAGACGAGGCAGCCACGGTTGCCGAGGCCCAACGTCTGCGCGAAATCGTCCAGCGCGACAACCTCCTCATCAAGGTGCCGGCCACGCCCGCCGGGATCCGCGCCCTCACCACCCTCATAGGGCGCGGTATCTCCGTGAATGTCACGTTGATGTTTGGGCTGGCGCACGTCCGCGCCGTCTTCGATGCCTACTGCGCGGGCCTTGCGCAGTGGATCGACAAGGGCGGCGATCCCACCAAGGTCAAGGCGGTGGCCAGTCTGTTTCTGTCCCGTGTCGATACCCTGGTGGATGAGCGCCTGACCCAGATGGGCACGGCGCAGGCCATGGCTCTGCGCGGTAAGACGGCCGTGGCCATGGCCAAGGTGGCCTACGGCATCTATCGCGAGACCTTTCACGGTGACAGCTTCGCCCGCCTTGCCGGTCTCGGGGGGCGACCGCAGTATCTCCTCTGGGCCAGCACCAGCACCAAGAATCCGGCCTACTCCGACCTGCTCTACGTAGAACCGCTTCTGGGGCCGGAGACCATCAACACCCTGCCCGACGATACGCTGGAAAAGCTCCGCGACCACGGGCGCCTACAGGCGCAGCTGGAAGGCGGTCTCGAGGAAGCCCAGGCCACCCTCGACACCCTGGCAGAGCTGGGTATCGACATGGATGGGGACGTGGCGCAGACCCTGCAGACTCAGGGTCTTGCAGCCTTCGATGAGAGTTTCGGCAAGATGCTCGCGGAAGTGGAAAAACTGCGCAGCTAGGGGTTTATCTGCCCGTGGGCCCCGCCCGCTGCCCGGTGCATGCTGGCCCGCAGCTCGCGCTAGAAACCAACGATATTGTAGCCCGCGTCCACGTAGGTGATTTCGCCGGTGATACCCGAGGCAAGATCGGAACAGAGAAAGGCGGCGACATTGCCCACCTCTTCCTGGCTCACATTGCGGCGCAGTGGTGCATGTTCGGCGTAGTGATCCAGGATACTGCGGAAATCGCTGATGCCGCTGGCGGCAAGGGTACGAATGGGGCCGGCAGAGACGGCGTTGACGCGGATGTCTTCCGGGCCCAGGGCGTGGGCCAGATAGCGCACACCGGCTTCCAGACTGGCCTTGGCGAGTCCCATGACGTTGTAATTGGCCATGGCCCGCTCGGCTCCAAGGTAGCTCAGCGCCAGCAACGCCCCTCGTCGCCCCTGCATCAAGGGACGCAGAGCCTGGGCCATGGCCGTGAAACTGTAGGAGGACACCTCGTGGGCGATACGAAAGCCCTCGAGGGTGGTGACATCGGCGTAGTTGCCCGACAGTTCCTGCTTGGGCGCGAAGGCGGCGCCGTGGATGCCGATGTCGAGACCGCCCCAGCGCTCGCGGATGACGTCCACGGCCTGGGCCAGTTGGTCCGCGGCAAGGAGATCCAGGGGCATGGGTGCGGGGGCATGGATCTGCGCCGCCAACTCCTCGACGCGACTTTTGGTACGCTCGCCCTGGTAGCTCAACCAGACTTCGGCACCTTGGCGAGCCATGGCCTGGGCGATACCCCAACAGATGGAGCGCTCATTGGCCACACCCACCACCAAAGCCTTTTTCCCCTCGAGAAAACCCATGATGGATCCTGCTCCTGCAATCAACGCGTGTAGATGGTGAGATGCGTCCCGGGACGAATGTCCTGGGCCGAGGCCAGGCGGTTCCACTGAATCACCGCCTTGGGCGAGACGTGAAAGCGCTGGGCGATCTGCCAGACGCTGTCCCCGGGACGCACCACATAGGTGGTGGGATGCGGCCTGGTAGCCGCCCGTTCCTGTGCCGAACTGATGGCCGCTACTTCCGTATCCGCTACCGGCAGACGCAGCACCTGGCCTGGATGCAACATGCTGGAACCGTTGAGACCATTGGCACGCTCCAGGGCGGTGACACTGAGACCGGCGCGCTGGGCGATCTGCCAGAGGCTTTCGCCGGGGCGGACGGTGATGCTCCCGGCACGTGCCGTGTAGACGGCGGGGGTGGCCTGAGCCGGAGCGCTACCACCGGGCAGTTGCAACACCTGCCCCGGATGCAGCATGCTGGCTTGGCTCAGACCATTGGCTCGCGCCAAGGCCGTCACACTCACTCCGGTGCGCTGGGCGATCTGCCACAGGCTCTCGCCTGGGCGAACGGTCACGGTACCACCGGCACTCTGGGGAACCGCCACAGAGCCGCCGTAGACGACCAGGCGCTGACCGACGCGTAGGGCGCGCGCCGAGGCAATGTGATTCCAGCGCTGCAACTGGGCGACCTGAACCCCGTAGCGTTGCGCCAGGGCCGACAGGGTGTCCCCTGGCCGAACGGCGACATAGCGCAAGTGCGGGGCGGGCGCCGGAGCCTGTACGGGTGCCGGTTGTGGCGCCGGGGCGGCCTCGGGCAGGGTCAATAACGCTTCCTTGAACTGCGTCGCCTTGTTCTTGGGTACCACCAGCGGATAATCGGCAGGGGCGACACCGTAGCTCAAGCCGGCATTGAGGTGCTGCAGCTCGCTCACGGGCATGTCCATGAGCTTGGCCGCCACATCGAGTGCCACGCTCTTGGGTGTGTTGACCACCGCTATGTGCGCCTGGTTGGGGATGGCCGGCAAACGAACGTGGTAGGCCTTGGCGTTCTCGATGACCTGGGCGAGCCCGAGCAGTTCCGCCACGTAGTTTTCGGTTTCCTGAGGCAGGTTGAGGCTCCAGAAGTCCGTGGGCTTGCCGGCGGCGACGTTGCGCTGGATGGCCGCCGATACCGTACCCTGTCCGGCGTTATAGGCCGCGATGGCCAACAGCCAGTTGCCGCCGAAGTAGTTGTAGAGGTAGGAGAGATAATCGAGCGCCGCATTGGTAGAGGCCGTCAGACTCAGACGCGGATCGCCCCAGCGGGTATTCTGCAGGCCAAAGTTGCGCGCCGTTCCCGGCACGAACTGCCATAGGCCCGCGGCCGCCGCCGGGGAAAAGGCCTTGGGGTTGTAGCCACTCTCGATGGCGGGCAAGAGCGCCAGTTCCATGGGCATGCCCCGCTGTGCCACGGCGGTGGCCACATAGTAGAGAAAGGGGCGCGAGTTGTTCAGGATCTGCTCGAGTTTGCCCTGATGCTGCAAGAACCAACTGCGCCACTGATCCACCTCGCTGCGCGACACCTTGCTGATACGAAAACCCTGTACGATGGTCGTCCACACCCGACCGTCGTCGGATTTTTCCAGGAGTGGGTCACTGGAACGCAGGGACTCCACCGCAGCCATGAGACCGCCACCGCCCGTAGCGGACCCAAACCCGTTGCCGGATGTGGTGGCGGCGTCGCCTCCCTGGAACGAGGGATCCGTCGCCGTCGTGAGGTTCAGATTCTGCGGCCCGGCTGCTCCGGGATCGGCATCCTGGGACAGCTGTTGCAGCGCCGCGCTGAGACCCTGAGACGGCTCGGTAGTGTGCAGACCTATGTCTTGAGGTGCCGCCCAGGCCATAGGACTACCAGCTAACGCCAAAGCCGTCGCAATAACGATTAAGCGTCTTCTCATGTGACTCCTTCCAGACAGGCCTGACCTGCTCCCCGAACTGGGGCAAGTCTGGACGAAATATAAATTAAGACAGGGGACCCTTAAGAGGACTTATCGCCCTTCGATAGTAGGCGCAAGACGTTGCTCGCGTCAATCCGGTTCTGGACGCTTACGGGCACTGGGCACATGCTGTTATGCTTGCGTTTTTAGACTACAGGAGGACGCATGACGGTCTGTACGCGTTTTGCTCCGAGTCCCACCGGTTATCTGCACATCGGTGGCGTTCGCACGGCCCTTTATTCCTGGCTCCACGCACGCAGGCTGAAGGGGCGCTTCGTGCTGCGCATCGAGGATACCGACCTCGAGCGCTCCACACCCGAAGCCACGGCGGCCATTCTCGAGGGTATGGAGTGGTTGGGTCTGCACTGGGACGCCGGGCCCTTTTACCAGACACAGCGCATGGATCGCTACCGCGAGGTGTTGGCGCAGATGCTGGCGGCAGGCAGCGCCTATTACTGCTACTGCAGCAAAGAAGAGCTGGAAGCGATGCGCGAGGAGCAGCGCGCGCGGAAGGAGAAACCGCGCTACGACGGTCGTTGCCGCACACGCCACGAGCCGCGGCCGGGCGTACAGCCAGTCGTGCGCTTTCGCAGTCCCGACCGTGGCGAAACCGTGGTAGAGGATCTCATCCACGGTACGGTGCGCTTTCAGAACGCCGAGCTGGACGACCTCATCATCGCCCGCGCCGATGGCACACCCACCTACAATTTTTGTGTGGTAGTGGACGATTGGGATATGGGCATCACCCACGTCATCCGTGGTGATGACCACCTCAACAACACGCCGCGGCAGATGCAGATCCTGCAGGCCCTGGGCGCGACGCCGCCGGTCTACGCCCACGTGCCCATGATCCTTGGGCCGGACAAGCAGAAGTTATCCAAGCGTCATGGCGCCGTCAGCGTGCTGGAGTACCGTGAAGAGGGCTATCTGCCCGAGGCCCTGCTCAATTTCCTGCTGCGTCTGGGCTGGGCCCACGGCGACCAGGAGGTGTTCAGCATCGCCGAGATGATCGATCTTTTCCGTATCGAGGAGGTGCATCGGGCGGCCTCTGCCTTCAATCCGGAAAAGTTGCTCTGGCTCAACGCCCAGCACATTCAGGCCCTGACTGCTGCGGAGCTCGCCGAGCGTTTGCGGCCATACCTGCTGCGCGAAGGCATCGATGCGGCCTGTCTGCAGGCGGGGCCGGATCTGGAAGCGGTGGTGCTGGCTTTGCGCGAGCGGGCCAAGACCCTGGTGGAGATGGCGCGTGGCGCGTTGTTTTTCTATCGCGCGCCCACCGAGGCGGTGACAGCCGACCGGGACAAGCACCTGCGTGGGCGCGCCGAGCTCTTGCAGAAGGCCGCGGCACTTTTGGGCGAACTCCCCAGCTGGGACGCCACGAGCCTCCACGATGCCCTGCAGTCCCTTGCCGCTGCAGAATCCGAAGGCAAGCTCGGCAAGATCGCCCAGCCACTGCGCGTCGCCGTCGCCGGCTGCGCCGTGTCGCCGCCCCTGGATCAGACCCTTGCGATCCTGGGCAGGGAAGAGAGCCTCGCGCGCCTGCGCCGGGCCCTCGCCTGGACCGAATGAGAACCTAGGTCCCGGCGCTGGTGAGGCGATGCACCTTGCTCTCGCCCTGCCGACATTCGGTAAAGATCCGTGCCGTGCAGCGGGCGCAGATCTCCGGGTCGAGATCCGGGTAGAGGCGGCGGATGACCTCATCGCGGTTGTTCAGCACCCGGTCTCGACCCAGCTCATCGAGGAAGTGTCCACGCTCGAGAATGGCCATGGCGGCGGGCTTCAGACCATAGATGTAGAGATCCCCGCCACGACGGCGCCAACGCCGGGCTTCCTGCACCAGGGTCTCGGCACCGGCAATGTCGACGAAATTGATGCTGCGACCGTTGATGACCAAGACGCGGCGCTCGGGAAATTGCTGCGCCAACTCGCCCAGGCGCTGTTCGACGTGATTCACGGCCCCAAAGAACAAGGAACCGTCGATGCGCACCATCAGCACCTGTGGGCATTGCGGCAAATCCAGCCGCGCCACCAGGGGGCGATAGGGGCTCTCGGGATCTGGCGTCACCGAAGCGACGTTGGGTTTGGAGGTGCGCAGCAGATAGAAGATGAGGGACAGCATGACGCCCAGATAGATGGCGAATTCCAACTGAACGAAGAGGGTCGACAGAAAGGTGGTGAGCAAAATGGCCGTCTCGCGTTTGCTCGCCCGCAGGATTCCGCGGATGTGGTGAAAATCGATGAGTCCATAGGCCACGAGAAAGAGCACGGCGGCCATGGAGGCGATGGGTAGGAAGGCCATGAGCGGGGCCACCAGCAGGAGGATGGCGCCCAGCGCAACGGACGCGAAGACCGCCGCCAGCGGTGTACGCGCCCCCGCCTCGTAATTGAGGCCCGAGCGGTTGAAGGAGCCGCTGGAGGCGTAAGCGGAGAAGAAACTGCCGACGACGTTGGACAGCCCCTGTCCGATGAATTCCTGGTTGCCGTCGATGCGCTGCTCAGCCCGTGCGGCCACGGCCCTGGCGATGGAGACGGCCTCCGTGAGACCAAGCATGGCCACGGCGAGCGCTGCCGGCGCCAGCTGACTGAGGGCTTTGGGGTCGAAATCGGGCAGGGACAGGGGCGGTAACCGTGCCGGCAGCGCTCCCAGCAGGCGGATGCCGGTGCGGCTGTCGCCCAGAAAATGATTGAGGAGGAAGGCCACCAGGCTGCCCGCCAGCATGGCCGCAATCATGTAGGGCACACGCGGCGCGTAGCGGCGGATGAGGATGCCGGTGAGCAAGGTGACCATGGCCACGGCGAGCACGTAGGGATTGATCTCTTGCAGTCGGTGCGCGAAGGTCCAGATGGTTTCAGCAAAGCCCGCTCCGCGGGGAAGGTCGACGCCAAAGAAGTTTTTGATCTGACTACTGGCGATGAGGATGGCCGCGCCGGCCGTGAATCCGACGACGACGGTGTGGGAGATGAAGTTCACCACCGCCCCCAGGCGCGCCACCCCCATGGCCAGTTGAAACAGACCCGTGAGAAAGGTCAGGGTCAGGGCCAGTTCGATGTAGTGCGCGGTACCCGGCTCGGCCATCACGCTGAGCGCACCGAAGACGACGATGGAGATGGCGGTGGTAGGGCCCGATACGAGATGCCAGGAAGAGCCGAAGAGGGCGGCGATGACGGCCGGGACCATGGCCGTGTAGAGCCCATATTCCGGCGGCAGGCCGGCGATGACGGCAAAGGCCACGCCCTGGGGCAGGACGATGATCGCCCCTGTCAGGCCGGCGATGAGATCGGCACGCAAGGAATCCCTGCCCACCCGCGGCCACCAGCGCAACCAGGGGAAAATCTGAAACAGCCAAAGGGGGTTGACCGACATCGTGCGGGACATGGACGCTCCTTCCACAGGCCAGACGCGTAGCCCGCGATCTGGCAGACATATTTTGGCCCTGAGTGTAACCAAAGCGGCGCAGCCTGTCACGAAGCCCCGCACGTGGCGCCGCCGGCGGGATTTTGCGATGATGTGGAGGCTCGGACTAAAATCGCCGTTCACACCTCTGGCCACCCACAGGAGTCTGCCCATGCCCCGGAACGTCACCCAGAAGATCATCGCTGCCCACCTCGTGCGCGGTAGTCTGGAACCGGGAAGCCCCATTGCCCTGCGCATCGATCAGACCCTGACCCAGGATGCCACGGGGACCATGGCCTATCTGCAGTTCGAGGCCCTGAAACTGCCCAGGGTGCGGACGGAGCTGTCGGTGTCCTATGTGGATCACAACATGCTCCAGTCGGGCTTCGAGAATGCCGACGATCATCGCTTCCTGCAGAGTTTCGCGGCCAAGTACGGCATCCATTTTTCCCGTCCGGGCAATGGTATCTGTCACCAGGTGCATCTGGAGCGCTTTTCCCGCCCGGGCAAGACCTTGCTCGGCTCCGACTCGCACACGCCGACCTCTGGTGGTGCCGGTATGCTGGCCATTGGCGCTGGCGGCCTCGATATTGCCCTGGCCATGGGCGGGCTGCCCTTCAATCTGAAGATGCCGGCGGTGGTTGGGGTGCGTCTCAGCGGCCGCCTGCAGCCTTTCGTGAGTGCCAAGGACATCATCCTCGAGGTGCTGCGGCGCAAGACCGTCAAGGGCGGGGTGGGGAAGGTCTTCGAGTACTTCGGTCCGGGGGTGGCCAGTCTCAATGTGCCGGCCCGGTCCACCATCACCAACATGGGGGCGGAGTTGGGTGCTACCACCAGTATCTTCCCCAGCGATGCGGTAACCCGGGAGTATCTGGCCGCCCAGGGTCGGGAATCGGATTGGGTAGAGCTCTTGCCCGACGACGGGGCGAGTTACGACGAGATCCTGGAAATCGATCTGGATGCCCTGGAGCCCCTCATTGCCTGTCCGCACAGCCCCGACAACGTCAAGACCGTGCGCGAGGTGGCAGGCACGCCCGTGGCCCAGGTGGCCATCGGTTCCTGCACCAATTCCTCCTACACCGACCTCATGACCGTGGCCACCATGCTGGACGGTCGGGTGGTGGCAGAGGGGGTGAGTCTTGGCATCTCCCCAGGTTCGCGGCAGGTGATGGAGATGGTCACCCGGGACGGTGGCCTGCTCAAGTTCATCGCCGCCGGTGCCCGCATCCTGGAGTCGGCCTGCGGTCCGTGCATCGGCATGGGTTTTGCGCCGCCCAGCGGTGGTGTTTCGGTACGCTCCTTCAACCGTAATTTCCAGGGGCGTTCCGGCACCAAGGATGCGGCGGTCTATCTGGCGAGCCCCGAAACCTGTGCCGCCTGTGCCCTGACGGGTGTCATCACGGATCCGCGCGATCTGGGCATGCCCGCCATCTCCGTACCTCTGCCGGGCCAGTTCCTGGTGGACGACCGCATGATCGTCCCGCCCGCTGCCGATGGGGCCAAGGTCGAGATCCTGCGCGGACCCAATATCGCCCCTCTGCCCGAGGGCAGTCCGCCGCCAGAGCGGATCGAGGGTCCCGTGCTCATCCGGCTGGGGGACGACGTCACCACCGACCACATTATGCCCGCCGGCGCCAAGGTGCTGCCGCTGCGTTCCAATCTGCCGGCCATTTCCCAGTTCGTTTTCCACGCCGTGGATGCCGACTTTGCCGAGCGGGCCAAGCGCCTGGGCGGCGGTTTCATCGTCGCCGGCCAGAACTACGGGCAGGGGTCCAGTCGGGAGCACGCCGCCCTGGCGCCGCGCTACCTGGGCGTTCGCGCCGTGCTGGTGCAGTCCTTTGCCCGCATCCACCTCGCCAACCTCATCAACTTCGGCATTCTGCCCTTGACCTTCGTGCACCCGGAGGATTACGAGAAGGTTCAGGTCGGCGATACGCTGAGTCTCGATATCCGCGGGCTTGCCCTGGGACAGACCCTGACGGTGCAGGACCGCAGTCGGGGGCTCGAGTTTGCGGTACTGCCGCAGCTCGGCAGCGAGCGCGATCTTGAACTCATCCGCAGCGGTGGTGCCCTGAGCTGGGCTAGCCAGATGTTGGAGAAAAGCGCGTGAGTGGCGGTAGCCTCATCCGCTGGGCGGCGGGACGCCTGGAGGTGCCGGATCGGCCCATCATCCCTTTCATCGAAGGGGACGGTATCGGCGTGGATGTCACCCCGGCCATGCGTCGGGTGGTGGATGCGGCGGTGGCCAAGGCCTACGGTGGCGCGCGAGCCATCGTCTGGAGGGAACTCCTGGCGGGGCAGAAAGCCGTGGCCGAGCTCGGCGCCGATCAGATCCTGCCGGAGGCCACTCTGGCCGCCATCCGCGAACACCACGTCGCCATCAAAGGGCCCCTGGAGACCCCCGTCGGTACCGGCATGCGTAGCCTCAACGTGGCCCTGCGCCAGGAACTGGACCTCTACGTGTGCCAGCGACCGGTGCGCTATTTCCGCGGTACGCCAAGCCCCCTGCGGGAGCCGGAAAAGGTCGACATGGTCATCTTTCGGGAAAATTCCGAGGACATCTATGCGGGCATCGAGTGGCCCGCAGAGAGTCCGGAAGCCCGCCGCCTCATCGCCTTCCTGCGCGAGGAGATGGGGGTGCGGAAGATCCGCTTTCCGGAAAGTTCTGCCATCGGAATCAAGCCCGTTTCCCGGGAGGGTTCGGAGCGCCTCATCCGTCGCGCCATCGCCTATGCCTTGGCGCAGGGCAAGCCTTCCGTGACCCTGGTGCACAAGGGCAACATCATGAAGTTCACGGAGGGCGGCTTCCGCGACTGGGGCTATGCCCTGGCGGAGCGGGAGTTCGGCGAGCAGGTGTTCACCTGGCGGCAGAAGACGGCCCTCGCCAAGAGCGAAGGCAAGGCGGCGGCCGAGGCAGCGGAAAAAGCGGCCGTGGCAGCGGGCAAGCTCATCGTCAAGGACGTCATCGCCGACAATTTTCTGCAGCAGATCCTCCTGCGCCCGGAACTGTACTCGGTGGTGGCCACCCTCAACCTCAACGGCGACTACCTCTCCGACGCCCTGGCGGCGGAGGTGGGCGGTATCGGCATGGCGCCGGGGGCCAACCTTTCCGACAGCCACGCCATCTTTGAGGCCACCCACGGCACTGCGCCGGACATCGCCGGGCTTGGGCGGGCCAACCCCAGCTCCTTGATCCTCTCGGCGGTCATGCTGCTGGAGCACATCGGCTGGCCGGAGGCAGCCGAGCGCATTCTTGCGGCCATGGAAGCGACCATCGGCGCCGGTGAAGTGACGGCGGATCTGGCGGCCCTGCGCGGCGATGTGCCCGCCTTGTCCACCGCCGAATTCACCGCTGCCCTGTGTCGGCGGGTGGAGGCCTGACGGTGAATCTGCACGAATACCAGGCCAAGCGTCTGCTGGCAGAGGCCGGGGTGACCGTGCCCCGGGGGATCCCCGCCTTTTCCCTGAAGGAAGCCATCAATCAGGCGCGTGAGTTGGGTGGGCCACGCTGGGTGGTCAAGGCCCAGGTCCACGCTGGCGGCCGCGGCAAGGCCGGCGGTGTGCGGGTGGTGGACAGCATCGCCGCCGTGGAGCAGGCGGCCCAGGCGCTTCTGGGAAAACCGCTGGTGACGGCACAGACCGGACCGGAAGGTCAGCACGTGGCAGCACTGCTCATCGAGGAGCCCAGTGTCCTCCTGCGCGAGTTCTATCTGGCCTTGGTGGTGGATCGAGCCAGCGCCCGCATGCGTTTCGTGGCCTCGGACCGGGGCGGAGTGGAGATCGAGGAGCTTGCCCGGGAGCAGCCCCAGGCCATTGCTTCCATCACCATCGATCCGCGCGTGGGTTTTCTGCCCTATCAAGGGCGGCAGCTGGGTTTTGCCTGGGGCCTCGAACCCGCCGCGGTCCAGCAACTGGTCCGTACCATGCAGGCCATGGCCCGCCTGGCGCCGCAGCTGGACGCGCTCATGATCGAAATCAATCCCCTGGCCTTGACGGCCGAAGGTCGGCTCCTCGCTCTCGATGCCAAGATCAGCATGGACGACAACGCCCTCTATCGGCATCCCGAGTCCGATGAGCTCTTCGATTCCACGCAGCAGGATGGGCGCGAGATCACAGCACGTCAGTTCGGCCTCAATTACATCTCGTTGGGTGGCAACATTGGTTGCATGGTCAATGGCGCGGGGTTGGCCATGGCGACCATGGATCTCATCAAGCTGCACGGTGGTGAGCCCGCCAATTTCCTGGACGTGGGCGGTGGAGCGGCGGCGGACAAGGTTACCCAGGCCTTCAAGCTCATCCTCTCGGATCAGCGGGTGCGCGCTATCCTCGTCAATATCTTCGGCGGAATCACCCGCTGCGATCTTCTGGCCCAGGGTATTCTGCAGGCGGCCCGGGAGGTGGGTATCCACCTGCCGGTGGTGGTGCGCCTGGAGGGCACCAATCGCGAAGAGGGACTTGCCCTCTTGCGCGAGAGTGGCCTGGCCCTCATCACCGCCGAGGGACTGGACGACGCAGCGGCCAAGGCGGTGGCGGCCGCCGCCGGCTGACGTGGGCATCAACGTTCTCTGGTTGCAGCGGCTCTGGCCACTCCTGCGCCAGTCTGGACCATTGATCACCCGCCTGGCCGATGCCTATGTGAAACGGGGTGCGGACAAGAAGACTGCCGAGACCCTGGCGGAGACGGCCGTCATCCTCGATCAGATCCTCGATGAGCGGCTCCGCGGCCTCGCCCAAGCCGAAGAGGTGGAGACCCTGCGTCAGGAGATCCAGGCGCTGCGCCAGGAATTGGCTCGTCTGGGACCACGACGGCGCAATCCCTACCTGATCATTCTGGTACTGGGGCAGTTGCTGACCCTGGTTTTCGTTATCTTGCTTTGGACCCATCTGCCATGAGTATCCTCCTCCACCGCGACACCGCCGTCTTGTGCCAGGGTTTTACCGGCAAGCAGGGCAGCTTCCACTCCCAGCAGGCCATGGCCTACGGCACGCGCATGGTGGGCGGGGTGACGCCGGGCAAGGGCGGCAGCGAACATCTGGGCCTGCCGGTTTTCGATACCGTTGCCGACGCCGTCGCTGCCACGGGCGCCACGGCCAGCGTCATCTACGTGCCTTCGCCCTTTGCCGCCGATGCCATCGTCGAGGCCGCCGCTGCCGGCATCGAACTCATCGTCTGCATTACCGAGGGAATCCCCATCCACGACATGCTGGCGGTGCGCCATTACCTGGCGGGCAGCAACGCCCGCCTCATCGGACCCAATTGCCCTGGGATCATCACGCCGGGAGCGTCGAAGATCGGCATCATGCCCGGTGCCATCCACCGTCCCGGGCGGGTGGGCATCGTCTCGCGCTCGGGGACGCTCACCTACGAGGCCGTGGAGCAGACCACGCGCCTGGGCCTTGGGCAGAGCACTTGTGTCGGTATCGGCGGCGATCCCCTCATCGGTATGAACTTCGTCGATGTCCTGGCGCTCTTCGAGGAGGATCCGCAGACGGAGATCGTCCTCATGGTGGGCGAGATCGGTGGTCGTCTGGAGGAGGATGCCGCCGCGTTCATCCGCGCACACATGCGCAAACCGGTGGTAGCCTTCATTGCCGGGGCGACGGCGCCCAAAGGCAAGCGCATGGGCCATGCCGGTGCCATCATCGATGGTGGCAGCGGCTCGGCGGCGGAGAAATACGCGGTGCTGGCAGAGGCCGGAGTTCACTGCGTCGACTCGCCCGCCCAGATGGGGCAGAAAGCCGCCGAGATCCTGGGGCGCTAGCGTGCGCATCGCCATCGCGCAGTGCAATCTGTGGGTTGGAGATGTGGCAGGCAACGTGCGTCGCCTGCTGCGTGAGGCGGGTGCGGCACGGGAGGCCGGCGCGGAGTTACTGATCACGCCCGAGCTTGCCCTGTGCGGGTACCCGCCCGAGGATCTTTTGTTGCGCGACGACTTCTTGGACTGCTGCGCTACGGGGTTGGAGGATCTTGCCCGGCGTACTCCGCTGCCGCTGCTGGTGGGTCACCCGCAGCGGCATGGCGGCGCACTGTTCAATGCCGCGAGCCTCGTCCAGGAGGGGCGGATCGTGGCCAGCTACCACAAGCACTGCCTGCCCAACTACCGGGTATTCGATGAGCTACGCTACTTTCGGGCCGGACAGCAGGCGGTCGTCCTCCCCCTGGGTGGCGTCCTGGTGGGCGTGCTGATCTGCGAGGACATCTGGTGCGATGAGGACGCCCTCACGGCGTGCCAGGCACTGGGTGCGGAAGTCGTGGTGGTGCTCAACGCCTCGCCCTACCACCGCGGCAAGCAGCGCGAGCGCGAGGAGCTTTTGGTACGGCGGGCCCGCCACGCCCGATTGCCCCTGGTGTACGCCAATGCCGTGGGCGGTCAGGACGAACTGGTCTTCGACGGTGGTTCCTTCGCCGTGGATGCCGAGGGCCGGATATGTGGACGGGCGCCCCAGTTTTCCGAGGACCTGTTGCTCCTGGATCTGGAGCGCAGCAGCACCGGCTCGGTCGTGGTGCGCGGTGGGGTGACTGCGGCGCCTCTGGAGGATCTGGCCGAGGTCTATGGCGCCCTCATGCTCGGCCTGCGCGATTATGTGGAAAAAAACGGTTTCCCCGGCGTCGTCTTGGGACTTTCCGGAGGAGTGGACAGTGCCCTGACCTTGGCCATCGCCGCCGATGCCCTGGGACCGGAGCGGGTCGATGCCCTCATCATGCCCTCACCCTACACGGCGGACATGAGCATCGAAGATGCCCGGGCCGAGGCGGCGACCCTGGGAGTACGCAGTCACCTGCTGCCCATCCACGGGCTCTTTGCCGAGTACCAGAACAGCTTGCGGGAGACCTTTGCCGGGCGCGCTGCCGACACCACGGAGGAGAATCTTCAGGCCCGCATCCGGGCGGCCTTGCTCATGGCCTTTTCCAACAAGTTCGGACCGCTGCTGCTGACCACCGGCAACAAGAGTGAGACAGCGGTGGGTTATTCTACGCTGTACGGCGATATGGCTGGCGGCTTTGCCCTCATCAAGGACTGCCCAAAGACCCTGATCTATGCCCTGGCGCGGTATCGCAATGGGCGCGGCCCGGCCATTCCGGAGCGGGTGCTTACCCGTGCCCCCACCGCCGAATTGGCACCGGGACAAACGGATCAGGACAGCCTGCCGCCCTATCCGGAACTGGACGCCATCATCACCGCCTATGTGGAAGAGGATCGGAGTCTCGCCGAAATCGTCGCGGCAGGCCATGCGCCGGCGACGGTGGAGCGCGTCCTGCGCCTCGTGCAGATGGCGGAGTACAAGCGTCGTCAGGGTGCGCCGGGAGTGCGCATCAGCCGGCTTTCCTTCGGCAAGGATAGGCGCTATCCCATAACCAATGGATTTAGGCCCTGGGCCCCACACTGTGCCACGGAGGAGTCACCATGAAAAAGATCGAAGCCATCATCAAGCCGTTCAAGCTCGACGACGTTCGCGAGGCCTTGCAGGAGCTGGGCATTGCCGGCATGACGGTTACGGAGGTCAAGGGCTTTGGCCGCCAGAAGGGGCACACGGAGCTGTATCGCGGCGCCGAATACGTGGTGGATTTCCTGCCCAAGGTGAAGATCGAGGTGGTGCTGCCCGACGATCTCGCGGAGCGGGCCGTCGACGCCATCCAGGAGGCCGCTCGCACCGGCAAGATAGGCGACGGCAAGATCTTTGTCTATCCCGTGGAGCGGGTCATCCGAATCCGTACCGGTGAGGAAGGCGACGAGGCGGTCTGAGTACCCGGACACCCATTTCCCTCAGGGTAGTTCCTTGAGGTACTTGCTCTGCGGATAGTTGGCCTTGAGCACGCCCGCCGTGGTCTTGGCCAGGCCATCCAGGTTCATGTGGCGGTAGGACAGGCTCAGGTAGTAGAGCGCCTCTTCCCGGGCCGGACTCAGCTGGTAGCGGGTGACGACGTCGTTACAGCGGTTGGCAGCGGCCACGTAGGCGTGGCGGATGTAATAGAACTTGCAGATGTCCAGTTCGCGTTGGCCGAGGATATCGATGATCTTTTCCATGCGCAGGCGCGCGTCGGCGGCATAGGCGCTGTTGGGCCAGCGTTTGACCAGGGTTTCGAGGGTGGCGAAAGATTCCTCCAGGGGCTTGGGATTCCATTGCGCACCCTGGATGGCCTGATAGTAGGCGATCCCCTTGAGGTACCAGGCATAATCCACGAAGGGATTGACGGGGTGCAGCTTGATGAAGCGCTCCGCTGCCGCGGCGGCGGCCTCGGAGTCCCCCTGCTTGTAGTAGCAGTAGGCCGTGTTGAGCTGCGCCTGCTCGGCATAGGGGCCGTAGGGATAGCGGGTCTCCAGCTCCTCGTAGAGGCGCACCGCCGAACTATAGTCGCCCCGATCCTGCGCTGCCTTGGCTGGCCGATACATGGCCGCCGCCGACAAATGGCTGGACTCCTTCAGACTGTCCTTGGCACCGTCGCTGGCGCAGCCGGACAGGACGCCGAGGAGCGTGAGATGGGCAACTATGGGAAAAATGATGCGTTTGCGCATGGATGACGATGGTCTATAGTGGCGAGCCATGGACGACGATAGTACGGAACTTGCTCTGACTTTGCCAGTGGAAGGCGCCGGACAGCGCCTTGACGCGGTGCTCAAGGAATTGCTGCCTGAGCTTAGCCGCAGCCGCCTGCAGACGCTCCTGCAGCAGGGCAGCGTGCTCGTCGATGGGAGCGCGCATCGTCCCAGCTACCGTATCCGCGGCGGCGAGGGCGTCGTCCTGCATCTGCCCCAGACGCCCGCGGAGCACTGGCAGGCCGAGGCCATGGATCTCACCATCGTGCACGAGGATTCGCAACTCCTGGTGATCGACAAGCCCGCGGGGCTGGCCACGCACCCCGGCGCCGGAAGACCTCGGGGGACCCTGGCCAACGCGGTCCTGGCCCACTGCCCGGCCAATGAGCGTCTGCCGCGGGCCGGAATCGTGCATCGCCTGGATATGGATACCAGTGGCCTTCTGGTGGTGGCCAAGACGGAGCTGGCCCGCCAGTCCCTCATTGCGCAGTTGGCCGATCGCAGCATGCATCGGGAATACCTGGCCCTGGTGCAGGGCGCCTTGACGGGCGGCGGTCATGTGGAGGCCCCCATCGGCCGTCACCCCCAGGACCGACTGCGCATGACGGTACGGCGCGATGGCCGCCCCGCCCGAACCGACTATCGGCTGGTGGAGCGCTTTCCGCGCCACAGTCTGCTGCGTCTGCGCCTGGCTACCGGACGCACGCATCAGATCCGGGTGCACATGCGCCACCTCGGGCATCCTCTGGTGGGCGACCCGCTCTACGGTGGTCGTCCCATCCTGCCGGCGGGGCTTGGCGCTGCCGGTCTTGCCCGCTGGCAGGCCTTTCGGCGTCAAGCACTGCACGCCTGGCGGCTGATCCTCGAGCACCCCGAGTCCGGCGACACCTGTCAGTGGGAGGTGGCCATGCCAACGGATATGGACGAACTTCTGCAGGTCTTGCGCTCTGCCGGGCAAAATGGTCACTGAGGCCGATTTCCTTTTTCCCGACTGGGATCGTCCGGTGGCCGTGCGGGCGGCGGTGAGCCTGCGCACGGGCGGAGTCAGCTCGGCACCCTTCGCCAGTTTCAATCTGGGGGATCATGTCGGCGACAACCCCGAGCGCGTCGCCCGGAATCGGGCGCAACTGCAGGATTGTCTCGCCTTGCCCGGCGCACCCCGCTGGCTGCGTCAGGTGCATGGCGCGCACATCGTCGATGCCTCGGTGACGCCTGCCCGCCAATGGTCGCCAGCGGAAGCGGATGGCGCCGTTTGTACAGGCCCCGGAATAGTCCTGGCCATTCTCAGCGCCGACTGTCTACCGGTGCTTGCCTGTAGCCGGGACGGACGGCGTATCGGGGCCTTCCACGCCGGCTGGCGAGGGCTTCTGGCGGGGGTGCTGGAGCGAGGTATCGCGGCCATGGGCGTTGCCGCCCGCGAAATTTTGGTATACTTGGGTCCGGCCATCGGGCCGCAGCGCTACGTGGTCGGGGCCGAGGTTCGTGCGGCTTTCCTTGCCCAGGATCCGGGGGCTGGGGCTTTCTTCCGGGCCGTCGAGGACATGCCCGCGGCAGATGCGCGCGCCGTGCCGGACAAAGGTCGCTTCTTGGCCGATCTTCCGGGCCTTGCCCGGCACCGTCTGCGGGCTTTGGGAGTGACCTCGGTAACGCCGTCCGGGCTCTGTACGGCAACGGATGCGGCGCGCTTCTTTTCACACCGTCGGGATGGACAGACGGGACGCATGGCAAGCCTGATCTGGAGGGAGGTGGGCACATGATAGGAGTGCAATGGGGAAATGCCTCGACGCACACGGCTGCGGAGGACCCGGTAGCCTTGCTGGCCAACCTCGGCGTGGTCTGGGAGGCCTTGGCCTTGCCGGAGCATCCCGAAGCCCTGGCACTTCTGGCGCGTCCGACTCTGGACGCGCTAGAGCAGGAGGCCCTGTTGCGGGCCCTCGATCCGGTTTTTCATCGTTTGCAGGCGGAGCGTGGTTATCGCGAGCGGGACCTTGTGGTCCTCTACCCAGAACACCCGGACCTGGAGACGCTGGACCGACGTTTTGGCGGTATCCATCGCCACGACGACGAAGAGGTCCGCTATATCGTCGATGGCGAGGGTGTCTTTGGCTTTGTGCTGGACGATGGTCGTCAGCTGGAGCTGACGGTGGAGGCCGGCGACTATCTACATATTCCCGCGGGTGTGGAGCACTGGTTTCGGCTGAATGGACTGCGGCGGATCAAGGCGGTGCGCTACTTCAGTGCCCGTGGTGGCTGGGTACCCGTCTACAGCGACACACCGCAGCAGCAGTTCCCCCACGCATGATGCCGGCTGAGGACGAGCGGTCCAAGGATTTACCGGCGGGACACTCCTGGATCGAGGTGGATTACCGCTTTCCGCCTGGGGCCGACGGCGCGCGGCAGGCGCAGATGCTGGCGGTGGGACAGACGGCGGGTAGCTGGCATGCCCGCCACAGTCACCGGGAAAAAGAGTTGCGCAGTCACCTTGGCGAGGTCCGGTCCTTGGCGCTCCAGGAGGATGGGGGCACGGTGGCCACCATCGCCTTTCCGCGGGGGAACCTCGATGGCTCCATGGGTGCCCTGCTGACCATGATCTTCGGCAAGTATTCCCTGGGTGGGGTGGCGCGCATCCTGGCGCTGCGCCTGCCCGCGGATTACGGACTGCGGCCGCGCTTCGGTCTGCCGGGCCTGCGCCAGCGGCTCGATGTCCACGGACGCCCCCTCATTATGGCCATTTTCAAGCCGGCCCTGGGCCTCGATGCCGCCGGACATGCTGAGATTCTTGCCCAGGCGGCCATGGCAGGGCTCGACATCATCAAGGACGACGAGATCCTGCCGGACCTGGCGGAAGCGCCTGTCCTCGAACGCTGGCGTGCCTGTGCGCCCATCATCGAGGCCCGGCGCGATCGCAGTGGTCGCGATCTGCTCTACGCCGTGAATCTCTCGGGCGACGCCCGCAGTCTACAGGAGCAGGCCCGCCGCTTGGTGGCAGAGGGCGCCAATGCCCTGCTGCTCAATGTCCTGACCTATGGATTTGCCGTGCTGGAGGCCCTGGTCCGGGACCCGGAGGTGGCCGTGCCCATCTTCGCCCATCCCGCTTTTGCTGGCGCGCTGTGCGGCGCCCCGGAGCATGGTCTCGCCTATGGTGTGGTGCTGGGTACCCTCATGGCCCATGCCGGAGCCGATGCCGTGCTGTATCCAGCGCACTATGGGAGCCTGCCCTTCTCTGCTGCGGACGAGACGGCCATCGTCGCTGCCCTGCGGGCACGTGCCGTCGCGCCCGTACCCTCTGCCGGTGTCCATCCGGGTACCCTGGCGCAGATCCTCGGTGACTACGGTTGCGAGGTCATCCTCAACGCCGGCACAGGCATCATGGATCATCCCGATGGCATCGGGCCCGGGGTGCTGGCCTTTTTCGAGGCCTGGGAGCGCTGGCAGCAGGGCGAGTCCCTCCGCTTGGAAGCCGTTCCCCCGGGGCCCCTGCACCGAGCCCTGGAAAAGTGGGGTGGGGGGTGAGCGGGCGCTGGATCTTTTGCGATTTCGACGGCACCATCGTCGAGGAAGAGATCTTCGTGGCGCTGCTGCGGCGCTTTGCTCCGGTCGAGTCGGCCCGCACCTTGCCGGAGATCTACGCCTTGCGCGTGAGCCTTCGGGATGGTCTGCGTCGTATTCTCGAGACCATCCCCAGCGCTGCCTGGCCAGAGATGGAGGACTTTGTTGTGCGCTCAGCCCATATCCGCGCGGGTTTTGCCGAGTTTGCCGAGGCTAGCCGTGCGGCAGGCTGGTCACTGCTGGTGGTCACGGGCGGCTTTCAGGCCATGGCCGAGCTGGTGCTGGCTCCCTTCCGCTCCGCCATCTCGGCGGTCCATGGCCTGGAAGTGGATCGTAGCGGCCCCTTTCTGCATCCCTATTCGCCCTGGGAGAGTGCCGATGAACTGGTGAGCAAGCCCGCCGTCTACGCCCACTATGCTCCGGAGCAGGCCATCTGCATTGGTGACTCCGTCACCGACCTCGCCCTGGCCCGTCAGTGCCCGCGCGTCTTTGCCCGCGACCGCCTGGCGGAGTACCTGCAAAGGGAGCAGCGCCCCTGGCAAGCCTTCGAGACTTTTTTCGATATCCTGCCCGCCCTGGAGGCCGTCCATGCAGCCCGCTGAACTTTGCGAGGATCCCCGTGCCATGCTCGCCGCCAGCGCGCGCGAGTTCTATCGTCGCGGCTGGATGCTGGGCACGGCGGGTAATCTCTCGGCGAGGCTCCCAGACGACAGTTTTTGGATCACCGCCAGCGGTCGTCCCAAGGACTTGCTGACGGAGACCGATTTCGTGCGGGTGGATGACGAGGGCCGCGTGCTGGAGGCGGCGGCAATGCGCAAGCCCTCGGCGGAAACGGCCATCCACCGGGTGATCTACCGGCATTTTGCCGAGGCCCGTTGGATCTTTCACGTCCACTCGGTGGAAGCCAATCTCTGCGGCCACTTTGCCCGGGATGGGGCGCTGCGTTTGCCGCCCCTGGAAATGCTCAAGGGGCTTGGCGTACCCGATGCCGAGCCCGAGGTAGACCTGCCGGTCTTCCCGAACCTTGTGGATGTCGCGGCCATAGCGGTGCGCATGGATGCAGAGTTTGCTCGGCACCGGCCGCGCGTACCCGGGGCGCTGATCCACCGCCACGGTCTGACGGCCTGGGGCCCCGACGCCCACGCCGCCCGCCACCACCTGGAGCTGTTGGAATATTGCTTCCGTTATCTGGTTCAGGCCCGAAGTCTTGCCCTAGGAGATTGATATGAGCCAAGCCCTCTTGACGGTCATCGGTGAAGACCGCCCCGGTATCGTCGCCGCCGTGACCCAAGCCCTGCACACCGCCGACTGCGCCATCGGCGATGCCTCCATGATGCGCCTTGGCGGGTATTTCACCATCATGCAGATCATCCATTACAGCCGCGATCTGGGCGCCGTAGAGACGGCCCTGGACCCGGCCATGAAGGCCCTCAATCTGCGCATCCATCTGGATCCCATCTCCAGTGCGCCAGCGGCGGCAGACGAGCCCAACGTGCGGGTGACGGTCTACGGTGCCGATCACGCCGGTATCGTCGCCAGCGTCACTCAGGCACTGGCCTCGGTGCGCTTCAATATCGTCGAGTTGGAGAGCGAACAATCGGGCAACCCCGAGCGCCCCATCTACGTCATGGTCATCCAGGGCTCGGCGCCCGGGGGTATTGCCGAAGTGCGCGAGGTGCTCGAGCCCCTCAAGAGCCGTGAGGCCATCGAGATCGGCGTCCACCCCATCGATACGGCACTGTTCTGACCATGGCTGTGCTGCCTATTCTCACCTATCCCGACCCACGCCTGCACCGCAAGGCGGAGCCCGTGGAGCAGTTCGACGAGGAGCTGCGCAGCTTCGTCGCCGACCTCACCGAGACCATGTACGCCGGTCCCGGCGGGGTGGGTATTGCCGCACCTCAGGTGGATCGCCTGCAGCGCATCGTTCTGGTGGACGTGCGCCCAAAGCTGGGCGACGACTGCCACGGTTTTCTCTGCCTCATCAACCCCGAACTCATCGCCTGGGAAGGAATGGCGGTGGGTCGGGAAGGCTGCATGTCCGTGCCCGATTTTACGGGCAACGTCATCCGCGCCGAGCGCATCCAGGTGCAGGCTCAGGATCTGGACGGACGCAGTCGCATCTTTGAGTGCGCTGGTTTCGAGGCCCGCGCCGTCCAGCACGAGATGGACCACCTGGACGGCTTCCTCTTTCTGGACCGGCTGGTATCGCGCAAGACCGATCTTTTCCGCCGCAAACGCTACCAGCAGAAAGACAAAGGCTAAACGCTCACTTGGGTTTTACGGCCTTCGGTTTTACGGCGTAGCCGCAGAAGCCCTCGGGGTGCGCTGCCGTCCCCAAAGGACCGCAGCAGCTTTTGAAACCGGCGGACGCCAATGGTACCGAGGCCGGCAGGGTGGCCAGGGAGAATGTGGTCTCAAGAAAACAGACGCCTTTTGTGGGAGTGGGATGGGCGAAGGCTTCCCTCTCGATTTTTACTACGCCAAGGTCTCCCCGGGTTCGCGAATCCGCAAAGTAGGGCGAGCGGTATCTGCTTTTCCCATCCCCAATGCTTTCCCAACCGTGCGTTAGAAGCCAGTTTCGCAATTGGGCGAAGCTTCCTTCGGGAAAGCCCGCGTCCTCCCCGTCTTTTGTGAAGAGGAAGGCATATAGGGTGTTGGCGCTGTTTTTACTGGCCCCACGGAATTCGGAAAAGTTAGGCACGCCAAGGTCAGCCCAATCGCCCCAATCGTCCGAGCAGGTAACGTCAGCAACGACATAACTGACCCCGAAGCGGGCCGGGCCGTTGGCCGGTTCTTCGGTGACGGCGGCTTCGTGCTTGCAACGCCGCGCCTCGTCGCGCAATTCGAAGTTCACGACTCCCGCGGAGTTTTCGCAGTTTTGACGATCCGTGCACAGAGGAACGGCTCCCGGAAGGACGGTGTACTGTGCCCCCCAGAATCGCCCGCTCTGAACGTGTCCGTAAGAAGCCAGTACCCATCCTTTCGCCACGGGGAACAGGCTGGACGTGACAGGCAGCAGGTCGAGATAGGAACCGGGCTCCTTCCCTCCCATCGGATCGCCGGCGATGCTCGTGCCAGCCACGGCGAGACCAAGGACAAACGGAACGATCCTCTTCAAGGTACAGGACATGCTGGCTTCCCCATAAGCAAGCTGAGCTGAGACGGTAGCGCTCAAATATTTCCGCCATGTTTCCGCACACTCCCCGGTGGGCGAGCCCATAGGCAAAAAAGCCCCGACCGAGGCTGGGGCTTCAAGCGGGGCGAGAGAACTGGTGTGGAAATCAGTGCTTGAGCTGGCAGGAGCGGAAGTGCTTGCCCACCAGCATGAGGAACTGGATGGTCTGCTGGGTTTCGGGTTGTTTCATGATCTCCCAGAGACCGGCAATCCCGCCCTTGGCTGGCGGCGCTTTACTGGCCTCTTCGGCGGCGCCCTCCAGGCACTGGATGAAGTCCGTGAGCACGTGCTGTTGATCCAGCTTTTCGGCCACGTGTAAGAGCCGATCGATGACCCCGGTGCGCGTGGCACGGTCCAGCAGGCAGAGGGCGTCCGTCGCCAGTCCCGCCAGCCGTCCCACCATCTCGTCGTTGAGGGAGTCGCCGGCGGCGCCCATCATCCGCGCAAGGTGGACGATACGGTCGAGGTCGCCGTTGTGCACCAGGGCAGAGATGGCGGGAAGGGCTTCCTTGATGTGGCTGCGGTTGACCCGATCCAGGAGATCGAGGCCATCGCTGGCCACCTCCGCCAGCCGTCCCACCATCTCGTCGCTCAGGGAATCCCCCGCCGCCCCCAAGAGGCGGGCGAGGTGGACGATGCGCTCCAGATCGCCGTTGCGCACCAAGTGGACAAGGGCTTCCTGCGCCTGTTGCAGTTCCTGCTCGTGCTGGGTATCCAATACGGCAGCCATGGGACACCTCCTTTAGAGCAGACCTCGGGCCGTCGCCCAGTAGAGCTTGTTGTACGCCATCTTGAAGGCGTGCACGGCACCGGTGGGCGCCTTGGGCTGGGGCGGGTTCTGGTAGTTGAACATGGCGTAGGTGGCGCGGTCCTTGCCCGCTTCGATGAAGCAGAAGACCTTGCCGTCGTAGCTCTTGACCGGATGGCCCATCTTCACCACCGCCGCCACGTTCTCCGCCGCCGTCTCCGCCTCGAAGTGGGCCGTGGAACCGGCCTTGGAGATGGGCAGGTTGGTGGTATCGCCGAGGACGATGACGTTCTTGCCGTGCTCCCCTTCCATGTGCAGGCTGTGGCGGTTGGTGGGGATCCAGCCGTTTTCCCCGAGGCCGTTCTTCTCGATGACTTCCTGACCCTTGTGGGGCGGCACACCGACGAGCAGATCGAACTTCACCTCGCCCCCTTCCTCACTGCGCACACAGCCGTTCTTGCCATCCACTTCCTTCATGTTGAAGAGGGTCTCGTACTTGATGCCCTTGGCGTCGAACTCCGGAGCGGCCCACTTGGCCACGTTCTCCAAGCTGTGCACCCGACCGATGGGGTAGGTGTAGTAGAACTCGGTCTTGTCCAGGAGTCCCCGATCCTTGATGAAGTCGTACATGGCAAAGGTGACTTCCAGCGGGATCATGGGGCACTTGTGGGGCAGGCCTACGGTAACGACGATGCGGCCCCCCTTGAACTGGGACAGGCGGTCATAGAACTGCATCGCCCGTTCGGCGGAATAGCAGTCCACCGAGTTTTCCTTGAGGCCCGGAATATTCTCCGGCAAGGGCCGCGAGCCCGTGGAGATGACGATGAGGTCGTACTCGTGGACCTTGCCGCTCTTGCACTTGACGTGGTTCTCGGCAAGGTGGAACTCCTCCACCGGGTCCACGTGGAAATCGATGCCGGGTTCGAGCAGACTCTGCTGCTCGCGCACCAACTCATCGGGGGTGGCGCGCCCCATGGCCACGTACAGCCAGCCCGGCTGATAGACGTGTTCGTGGGTGGCCGACACCATGGTGATGCGGGCCTTGCCCGTCTTCAGTTCGTGGTGGATCCGCCGCGCCAAATGATTGGCAAAAATGGTACCGCCCATACCGCCGCCGACAACGAGAACTCTCATGACTGCGCTCCTCGATCTGTGTGCGGGAGTCCCCATGGACTCCCTGCCGTATCCCGCCCGCAACGCCTGGTCGCCGGATTCCTCCTCACGGCTGGGCGCTGCGGAACCTGCTCACTTCGCCTTGCGTACCTTGATGTGCCAGGTACCCTCACCGTCCTGCTGGGTATCCACCATCTCGTGGCCGACTTTCTTGACCCACTCCGGCACGTCCGCCGCCGAACCGGCGTCGGTGGAGAGCAACTCCAAGGTATCCCCCACCTGCATGCTCTTCATGTTGGCAATGAGTTCCATCAACGGACCCGGGCAAAAACTGCCGCGGGCATCCACCGTCCGTTCTGCCATATCTGTCTCCTTAGGCTCTCGTCTCGCTCCGATCGGAGGCTGGGCGCCCCCCGATCCCCGGTGTGCGCTCAGAAGGTCAGCACGGTGCTGCCTTCGGCATCGCTGAAAAACTTGGTCAAGCCCATGGGGCCGGCGACGATGGATTCGAGCCCGTCTTCCTTCACCCCCAGGACGTCCATGGCCATGGAACAGGCCCAGATCTTGGCATCCCCCAGTTCCACCGCCTGTTCGAAGATCTGAAAGAAGGGCGGCACCTGGTGCCGTTCCATGGCCTGGCCAACGGCGCCCTCGGCCGGCGCCTCCTTGGCGTGGCCCTTGACGAAATAGGGAAAGGCATTCATGGACAGAAACACCTGTACCTCCGTCCCCGATACCGCCGCCACCGAAGCCGCCATGGCTGCAAATTGCAAACGCTCCCGATCACCGCTCAAGCAAATGATGAATAAACCCGCCATGAATCCTCCGCATCTGAGCTTCGCTATTTAACGGATAGCAGATGGCGTGCCACTTTTCCAAAATTTGCGAGCTTACACTCTTGCCATCTGATTATGCTGATAAATAAATAAAACGTAATATATAACTATGCTAATAATATGGTTTTTTGGTTTGCTCTTGACCGGAATTCTGGGCAAAGTTGTTTTTTATTTGTCATGACGTGTCATGACTATCACTGACAGGTGGGGGAAGGACTTGCCACGCTCCGACAGGGGGTGGAAATCATAAAAAAATTCAGTGCATCCATGAGAAAAAAAGTTTCGTATGATTCTTGAGTACGTTGGTCAGGTTATGGATTTTACCCAGGGATACTTACCACCAGGTGCCTTATGGAAAAACTACGCAATAGCTTGGACCCGGCGCGACTGCACGGTGACAGCAGCGTTTCCGAGACCGCCCTGGAGCTCGAGTCGGCCTTGAACATTCAGCAGAATCCCATGGTCCTCATCGACCGGGATTACCGCATTGTCGCCGCCAATCGCGCCTACCGGGAGGCCTATGGTGTGCGTCGCGAGGAGATCGTCGGCAAGCATTGCCACGAGATTTCCCACCACTCTCCCATCCCCTGTCACATGCGCGGCGAGGATTGCCCCCACCAAGCGGTATTTCGTACCGGTCAGGCGCACGAGGTGCGGCACATCCATTACGATCAGAACAATCACGCCGAGCACGTGCGCATCCGCGGACACGTCCTGCACGACCCGAGTGGTCGCACCTACCTGGGGGAAGAAATCATTCGCCTCCCTCCCCAGGACGATGCCATCACCTGCAACGATCTGCGCATGGTGGGCAAATCTCCGGCGTTTCTGCGCTGTCTGCATCACCTCGAAATGGCGGCACGGACGGATGCGAGCATCCTGCTGTTTGGCGAGAGTGGGGTGGGAAAAGAGTTGGCGGCCCAAGCCATCCACCACTTTTCTTCCCGAGCCGCCGGCCCCTTGATTACGGTGGACTGCGCGACACTCCCGGAGAATCTCTTTGAGAGCGAGATTTTCGGTCATGAACGCGGCGCCTTTACCGGCTGTGTCGGGCGCAAGCTCGGATTGTACGAACAGGCGCACGGAGGCACGCTCTTTCTGGATGAGGTGGGAGAGTTGCCCCTGGGCATGCAGGCCAAGCTGCTGCGGGTATTGGAAACCGGCAGCTTCCGCCGTTTGGGCGGCAACGACAATCTTCGTGCCGATGTGCGGGTGGTGGCCGCCACCAATCGCGATTTGCGCGCCATGGCTGCGCAAAGGCATTTTCGAGAGGATCTGTACTACCGTCTGGCGGCCATCACCATTGATCTGCCGCCACTACGCGATCGGCGCGAGGACATTCCGGGCATTGCCAAGGTGCTGCTGGAGCGCATCGGGCGCGACTGGAGCGGGCATTGGACGCTCTCCCGGGAAGCCGAGCGGCGGCTGTGCGCCTACAACTTCCCGGGAAACGTGCGCGAACTGCGCAACATACTCCAGAAAGCGGCGGCTCTGGCCGATGGTCCGATCATCGAAGCCAAGCATCTGGAGTTTTTCCACCCCGCCACGCCCGAGAGTTCGGCCATGCCCAGCGTACCGGCGGCGCGTCCACGACCGGCACCGGGGCGTGGGCAGTGCCCCGCGGATCTGCTGGACCTACTCGAGCGCTTTCAGGGCAATCGCCGCCAGGTAGCGGAATATCTTGGGGTGAGCGAGCGTAGCGTTTATCGCTGGCTGAAGCGCCTGGATAGGGACTGAAAGGGAATGACGGGCTTGGGCGCTTGACAGGATTCAGCGCTTTGGCTATCGTGCGCAGACACTGTGGGGCCATAGCTCAGCTGGGAGAGCGCTTGAATGGCATTCAAGAGGTCAGCGGTTCGATCCCGCTTGGCTCCACCAAAATCTTCAGACCATACCTATCCGGTTTTCACGTCACAAATACCGCCGCATCGATATCCTGGCCGGTAGGCGAATTACTAAAACGTGGTGAATGTCGAAACGGGCGCATGGACCCTCCAGCCCGTCGCCAGCGCGTGAGCGCCTGAAAAGCCGCCCCGGTGTCACGACTCCCGTTGTGCGCATAAGGAGGTACTCCCGGTGCAACACCTGCGTGCCATCGCTGCCCACGCCAATTACCTCAAACGGGTCCGCGCCTGCCTGGCGGAAGAAGTAGCCTGCACCTGCCACAAACCCCACGATCGATGCGATTTCGGTTTGTGGTGGTACGCCGAGGTTTTTCCGCGCAAGGCGGATTTTTCTGGGGAGGCCCAGGCGCTCATCGACTCCATAGACCGGATACACCGGGATTTTCACGGGGCGTCCCAGAAGATCATGGAGCTTTCGGCTGCCGGCAACACCGCCGAGGCAAGGCGCTGGGAGACTGAACTCATGCAGCATTCCAACCGCCTCATTCAGGCCATCCTCCAGCTGGATGACGCGAGTATCGCTCCCTAAGCACGGATAGCCCGCTTCTCGAGACGAAGGCGCCGGCGCTCCCGCCAAGGGGGACTTCGCGATATCCTGTCGGTGTCGTCTTTTTTACTGTGTGGTGTCGCGGCGCGCGGCAACAGGATCAGCGCCGGATCTTCACGGGGAGACTGCCCATGCGCATATTGATCGCACCGGACCACTTCAAAGGTAGCATGCGCGCCCATGAAGTGGCGGAGATCGTGCGCGCGTCCTTCGTCCGCTACCTTCCGCACGCCCATTGTACCCCATTGCCCCTGGCGGACGGCGGTGACGGGACCATGGCGGTCGTTGTCGCTGCGCTTGGCGGAAGCTTTCAGACAGTAAGGGTCCGGGATCCTCTGGGACGCTTGGTACAGGCCCGTATGGCCTTGGTGGACTGCAGTCGCACCGCCGTTCTGGAAATGGCCACGGCCAGCGGTCTATTGCGCCTATCGTCGGCACAGCGCAATCCACTGGAAACCAGTACCCTGGGGACGGGCGATCTGCTGCGCGCGGCACTGGATCTGGGTGTGAAACGCATCGTCCTCGGCATTGGAGGTAGTGCCACCAACGACGGGGGAATGGGTATGCTCTGCGCCCTGGGTGTCCGTTTCCTGGATGCGGGTGGACAGGAACTCGCGCCCGCTGGCAAGCATCTGGCGGCCATCCGGAAGTTGGATCTCAGTGGTCTGGATCCGCGCCTTGCGCACACCCAGTTCGAGGTGATCTGTGATGTTGACAATCCCCTGCTAGGTCCTCAGGGGGCAACGTGGGTGTATGGACCGCAGAAGGGGGCGACGACGTCCATGCAGGCCCTTCTCGAGGAGGGTATGCGCTGCTACGCCGGGCACCTGCAACGCCATTGTCCCCGGGATGTGGTGCACAGTCCCGGCGCTGGTGCGGCGGGTGGTCTTGGTGCTGCCTGCATCTTTTTGGGAGCCCGGTTGCGACCTGGGGTAGAGGCCATCGCCGAACTGGTAGATCTCGAGGCCCGCATCGCTGCCAGCGATCTGGTCATAACCGGTGAGGGCTGCATCGATGAGCAGACACTGCACGGCAAGACCGTGGCCGGAGTTCTGCGGCTGGCGCGAAAGCACGACAAACCCACCATCGTCATTGCCGGCAGGGCACGCATCGGCAGGGAAGACTGGCAAAACCTGGGTGCTTCGGCTCTGTTCACAACGCTGTCGGACGTGTTGCCCGAAGCAGATATCGTGGCGACGGCAGCAGCAAACCTGGAACGGACGGCGGCGAGTATTGCCGCCGTCCTGGGCCTCTGCTCCCAGGCCCCGGAACCCGACTCTGGCGACCTGGGCTACATCAGCCCAGCGCCGCTCCCATGTCGCCGTGAGGCTCAGTCTGCCGATTCGCCTCTGTCTCGATGGGCAGCGAGGCGCGCATGGCTATTTCATTGACCATGAGCCCGAGGGCAGCCAGGATGGCCATGACCCAGAAGACTCCGGACCAACCTACGGTGTCGATGAGGACCGATGAGGCCACCGGCCCCACCGCGCTGACGGAGTTGGAGATGACGCCGATGGCAAAAGCGCCCGCCCCCATGCTCGCAACGGCGAAGCAGTTGCAGGGGGAGGCCCAGTAATTTGGCGGGGTTGCCATGGTGCAGGCCACCACCAGAGCCGACACCAGAAACCAGGCGTAGGAGATGGGAGCGAGGTAGAGAATCATCAGCGCGCCGACGATCACGGAGGTGTTGGCAAGGGTGATGACCCGCAGGCGGGCATTGACGAAATTCCGGTGGGAGTTGTCTTGCCTGGCCCAGTGATCGCCAAGCAGGGCACCCAGGATAGCTATCAGGAAGCCCATAAGTCCCCAGATAAACATCACGTTGCCAGTCTGTTGCGGCTGATAGCCCAAATGGTAGGCGTAGAGCGGCAGAAATCCACCAATGGTGAAAAGCGTCCAATTATTGGGTATCTGAACGATCCCCATGATCCAGGTCATGGGGTAGGACCAGACGCTCTTGTGGTGGGAGTTCTGCTTGGACAATTGGATATCTGCTGCATGGCCGGCGGCGTCGCGGGCAAAGAGAAAATACACCACGGCGCCCAAAACCATGATTCCCGCGGTGATGTAATAGACGTTTTGCCAGCCAAGTCTGCTGAGACTGCCGGTGACGATACCGCCCACCGCGCCGCCGAGGGTGATAGCGCCAAGCATGGCCGCCAGCGATATACCCCGTTGACTAGAACGAAACCAGCCCGCCAGCTGTAGGGAAAAGAGGGCGATCATCATGATCATCAGACCCTGGCAAAAACGCAAGGCGATCAATAGGGTCAAGGATTTGGTCAGGGGCATGAGGAGCGGCAGAAGTATCTGCGGGACGATGAGAAAGGCTTGCGCCAACAGCACACCAAGTTTGATGCGGGTATCGAAGATACCGCCGTGTCCCAGAAAAAAGGCGACGAACAAACCCACAGAAAAAGCGTCTATGCCCGCCGTCGAGAGGGTGCTTGGGGGAATATCCATGGCCTTGGCCATGGCCGGGGCGGCCACGCCAAAAGCCGTCAACGACATAAAGCTCGTGGTCATGATGATACCTGCCACTGCTGCCATGACCCAGCGGTAGGGTGAAGAGTACTCCGCTTGTTCCTTTATTTCCATGATGTTGCCTCCGGATGCAGGAAACATTCCCCAGGATGGCAATGCCATTCTTCTGGATTCCTTCCCGTCCACGTAAGCGATCAGGCCGATATCGGAATAGTAATTCATAAGGAAGTGATATGCTTATCCATTTTACGTGAGGAAGGAACATATTGAGGCTAGATCAGGCCGAATTGTTTCGCCACCTGGTTTTATTTCGCTATGTGAAAATCGCGATTTGAAGGCTTTTCTGCGCCATCCTCGGGCATGGCTGCTGGAGCTGTGAAACTCAGGGGCGGGACTGCGCGGGAACTTGCGGGTAGTGCACATTCAGAGTCACTTTGCGTCCGCGCAGGGCGCGCTGGATGCGCCGCACCGTCTCGTGCAGTGGCTTCACCCAAGCGAGCTCACGCCGCTCTATGGGCGCGGATATGCTAAGGCCCACGGTCCACGGTAGATCGGCATCGAGAAGCACGGCGATACAACCCACGCCCTCTTCGGTCTCTTCATTGTCCAGGGCGTAGCCTAGGCGGCGAATATTCTCCAGCTCCCGCACCAGCGATGGCTGCGAGGCAATGCTGTGGCGCGTGAGGGCGCGCAGGCCAGTCCGCAGTGCGTAGGCGGCGATGGCGGCGGGATCCTGCTGCGCCAACATGAGTTTGCCCACAGCCGTGCAGTGGAGCGGCGCGCGGATGCCGATGATTTGTTCGACGCGCATCATGCGCGCTGGCGTCGCGCGGTCGATGTAGAGGACCTCATCCTGCTCCTGGATGCTCAGATTGACGGTCTCGCGAACCTGATCCCGCAGCCAGACCAGGCTGGGTCTGGCGAGGGTGCACAGATCGTTGCGACCGGCGATGAGTTCAGCCCATTCGGCAAGGCGGGGAGCGAAGGCGTAGTGACCCCGTGCATCGCGCTGGATGATGCCGTTGGCCTCGGCCGCTGCCAGGATGCGAAAGGCGGTAGATATGGGTAGACCGGTGTCGGCGGCCAGCGTTTTAAGCGTTGCTTCACCGCCGGCCGCCGCCAGGGCCTCTAGGAGCGCGCGGAGGCGATCGATGACCTGAATACCCGGCTGCATCCGTTTTGTGACCACCGCGTTTTCACCATGTAAAAAAGATCCTCATTGCGAAATCTTAGGTTTGTTCCTAGAGTGAGGACAAATACCGCCGACAAGGACCCCCTTTCATGAGCAACGTGCAGCAGCCAACAGCCCAGGCCTCCACTCCCTTCACCCACGGCATGTCCTATTTTGGCGCGCTGTGGCCCGAGCACGCGCACCACGGAAAGCGTCCTGCCGTTCAGTTGGAGTCCGGGCGTATTGCAGACCCCAGCGACGCTGCGGCCGTTTACCAGTGTCTACTCCTGGCCGATGCATTGCGTTACTGCACCTTGCAGGTCTGTGCCGCCAAGGCCTCGGGCCATCCCGGCGGCTTTGCCTCCAGCGCCGATGCCTATGCAGCATTGGTCATGCTGGGGCACACCAACATCGTCACGGAAGTGGGCCATCACGCCCCGGGTTTCTACAGCGCGATGTTTCTGGATCGCTCCCTCGAAGCCATGGGCATCTTCACCATGGAGGACTTTGCCCAGCGCTACCGCGAGCGACACGGACTCTTGGGGCACCTGTCGGGCGCGATCCCGGGACTCCTTGCCCCGGCCGGGCCTTTGGGTCAGGGTCAGCATTTTGCCTTGGCGGGGGCGCTGCTTCACCCCGGCGTACTCTTTCCGGTGACCATTGGCGACGGCGGTCTCGGCGAGCCCTATGTGCTCAGCGCCATGAAACATTTCCATTTCGCCTATCCGCAGGTAACCAATTACCTGCCGGTGTTGGTGTGGAACGGTTTCAGTCAGGAGCACCACTCCATGGTGGCGCGCATGAGCAACGCGCAGATGCGCGAGTACTGGCGAGCCCACGATTTTGACGAGGTGATCCTGGTGGATGCCAAGGATTACGACGACGTCGGGCAGGAGGGAGCTTTTGTCGATGCCACGCGTTTCTCGCCAGAGGCGCGCCTGGCCTTCACCGCCGCCGTTTTGGCGGGCGTGGCCAAGGCGGCGGAGAGCGCTCTGGCGGGTACCCACACGGCCTTCATCATCAAGCAGCTCAAGGGTGCCGGTGTCCATACCACCGGGGCCAAGGCGCACAACCTGCATCCCGCCGATACCCTGGACTCGCCCACGATCCGCAGCGCCCTGGAACGTCATGCCCTGGCGCCGGAGGCATGGGAGTTAGTGCGGGAAAACTGCGTCCGGGCCGGCGGCGGACCCGCGGGACGTACCGTCGTGACTGAAAAGGTTTTGGAGTTGCCTCCCCTCGGCGACTTTCCCTTGCAGGAGTTTCCCGTAGGCGAAAAGGCCGTACCATCCACCGCCATGGGTGCCTTGGTGGCGTGGCTGGGTCAGCAGGATCGACGCTTGGTGGTGAGCAATGCCGACGGCAACGAAGCATCCAATATGAAGAACATCAACGATGCCCTGAAAATCCGGCATCCCATTGCCGATCCCGCCTACAATCAGGATCCCAATGGCCAGGTCTACGAGCCCTTGAGCGAGGATGCCTGCGCGGGATTGGCGGCAGCGCTGGCCCTTTTTGGCAGTCGTTCCCTCTGGCTGTCCTACGAATCCTTTGCCATCAACGGCTGGCCTATCGTCCAGACGGTGGGCCAGGCCATGGCGGAACTGCGCCGGCGCACGCCCTCGGTAGTGTGCATGTTCACTGCCGGTGCTCTGGAGCAGGGACGCAATGGCTGGACCCACCAACGGCCGGAAATAGAGGCCTATATCGCCGCCCAGATGCGCAATGGCAACGTCTTCCTGCTCTATCCCTGCGACGCCAACAGCATCCAGGTGGCCTACGAATACGCAGCCACAAGCTACAATCGGGTGATGGCCATCATTGCCTCCAAGAGTCCCCTCCCGGTACGGCTGACCCTGGAAGCGAGCCGGCGCGCTTTGCGCGATGGCGCCATCGCCGTGGCCGAGGCCGGCGCTGGCAGCAAAGGCAGTATCGTTTTTGCGGTCTTGGGCGACATGATTCTGGAACCCGTGCTGGCGTTGCAAGAACCTCTGGTCCGCTCCGGTTATCGCGTGCGCGTCGTCTCTGTGGTCAATCCACGGGCGCTCTATCGTCCGGGTGATCTGCCCGTGGATACGGTGGCGGAACCCGACCGGCATTTCCTGGAGGACGAGCGCTTTCACGAGCTTTTCGATGGCGATCTTCTGGTGGCCGTAAGCGGCGGACCAGCCACGGCGCTGGAGCCGGTCCTACAGCGGGCCCGCTATGGGAGTCTCGAGATCCTCGCCTGGCAGCGTGGCGAAACCACGGCCTCCACCGGTGAACTGCTGCAACTCAATGGTCTCGATAGCGCGGGCATGATGGAGCGTCTGCGCGCGCGGGGCGTCGAGGTCCACTAGGATGGCCACCGACAAGATCATCGTGATCGATGATGATCCCACGGGGTCGCAGACCGTCCACGGATGTCTGCTGCTGACCCGTTGGGATGACGACACCCTCGACGCGGCCATGGGCGACGCCGCACCGCTCTTTTTCATCCTCAGCAATACCCGAGCCCTGACGGCTCCCGAGGCAGCGCGCGTCACACGCGAGATCAGCGTAGCGGTGCGTGGGGCTCTGGCGCGGGCCGCGGGACGAGGCAATGCGCCGGCAAGCCTGGTGGTAAGCCGTTCCGATTCCACCCTGCGCGGTCACTTCCCTCTGGAGACGGACGTCATCCAAGAGGTCCTCGGTCCCTTCGACGCGCTCTTTCTGGTTCCGGCCTTTTTTGAGGGTGGGCGCATCACCCGTTCCGGTACCCATTACCTGCACCAGGATGGCGAACTCGTTCCAGTCCATCGGACGGAGTTTGCCCGCGACTCGGTTTTCGCCTTCCACCACAGCTATCTCCCGGATTACGTCGAAGAGAAAACCGGCGGTCGGATTCGCGCCCGCGAGGTGCAGGTCCTCAGCCGGGCAGACTTACGCGCCGATTTGCCCGCGCGGCTGCACGGCCTAGGGGGCCAGGCCTGCGTCGTGGTGGACGCGGAAGTGCCGGAAGACCTGGCCATCTTTGCCCGGGCCGTGCGTGAGGCTACGGCGGCGGGAAAGCGTTTTCTCTTCCGTAGTGCCGCCAGCCTGCTCACGGCCCTTGCCGATCTGCCGCCCCAACCCGTAGCGGCCGAGGCCATGGGACAGTACCGCCGTGGCGACGGACCGGGGGTGATTCTGGTCGGTTCCCACGTGCGTAAGAGCAGCGAGCAGCTGGCCCATCTCCTGCAGGAACCCGGCGTCGAGGGTGTGGAAGTGGCAGTGGACCAGACCCTGGGAGAGGCACGCGCCGACCACCTCGAGGCGTGTCGAGAGAAGATTCGCGGGATCGTTGGCCGCGGCCTGGATCCTGTGATTTTTACGAGCCGTGAGGAAAGACGCTTTGCCGACCGAAGTGAGCGCCTTGCTTTCGGTGAGGCGGTTTCCGCCTTTTTGATGGAGCTGGTGCAAACCCTGCCGGAAAATATCTCCTTTCTCATCAGTAAAGGTGGCATTACCTCCAACGATACCCTGAGTGTTGGTTTGGGTTTGGCGACGGCTCGGGTGGTGGGGCAGATCCTGCCGGGCTGCTCCGTGTTGCTCTGTCCAGACCAACATCCCCGTTATCCCCGCCTGCCCGTGGTGATCTTCCCGGGCAATGTGGGCGACGCCACGTCTCTGGTGCGGGCACGCCGCCGTCTCCGCGGAGAGCGGGCATGAATCGAGCCAAAACGCCGCAAGTGGGTGTCATCGAGGCGCTGGCGGCGGTCCTGCCCGCCGAAGCTCTCCTCACCGAGCCTGAATCCATGCGGCCCTACGAGTGCGACGGCCTGTCCGCCCTGCGGGGGACGCCACTGTGCGTTGCCCTCCCGGAGACGGCCGAGGCGGTCGCTGCGGTCTTGGCGATCTGCCATCGTCATGGCGTCGCCGTGGTGCCGCGCGGGGCGGGCACCGGCCTGTCCGGTGGTGCGCGACCCAGCACTGGGGCGGTGCTTTTGTCCCTGGCCCGCTTGCGGGATATGGACGCCATCGACTTTGCCAATGTCTGCATCCGAGTCGGCCCGGGAGTGCGCAATCTGGCCATCAGCCAAAAAACGCGTCCGCACGGTCTTTTCTACGCACCCGACCCATCCTCGCAGATTGCCTGCAGTATTGGCGGCAACCTGGCGGAAAACTCCGGTGGGGTCCATTGCCTCAAATATGGCCTGACCACCCACAACGTGCTGGCGGCGGAGGTCCTGGACGCCCGTGGGGAAAGGCTCGAGATCGGAAGCCTCGCGCCCGATAGCCCCGGTTACAACCTCCTTTCCCTGATCATCGGCTCGGAGGGACTGCTAGGGGTGGTGACCTCCTGCCAGCTGCGCCTGCTGCCGGTGCCGGAAGAGACGGTGCTGCTCCTGGCGGCCTTTGGGGATGTGGGGCGGGCGGCGGATGCCGTCAGCGCCATCATCGCCGCCGGTATCCTCCCCGCCGGTCTCGAGATGATGGATCGCCTGGCCATCGCCGCCGCCGAGGATTTCGTGCACGTCGGCTATCCCCGCGAGGCGGCGGCCATCCTCCTCTGCGAGCTGGACGGGGATGCGCAGGAGATTGCGGCGGATCAAGCCCGGGTGGAGACCATTCTGCGCGAACACGGTGTGGAAGACCTGCGTCTCGCCCGCGACGAGGCCACCCGCCTCGCCCTATGGAAGGGGCGCAAGGCCGCCTTTCCCGCCGTCGGCCGTCTGGCTCCAGATTACTACTGTATGGACGGTACCATTCCCCGGGTGCGACTGGCGGAGGTTCTGGCCCAAATCGCTGAGCTTTCCCGTAAATTCGGACTGCCCGTCGCCAATGTTTTCCACGCCGGCGATGGTAATCTCCATCCCCTCATTCTCTACGATGCCAATGTCGAGGGACAGCAGCAGCAGGCGGAGCAACTGGGAGCGGAGATCCTGGAACTCTGCGTGCGGGTGGGCGGCACCATTACCGGCGAACACGGTGTTGGCGTCGAAAAACTGGACAGCATGTGTGTGCAGTTCACGCCGGAGGAGCTGGCGCAGCTGCATCGCATCAAGGCCGCCTTCGATCCCGAGGGGCGGCTCAATCCCGGCAAAGCCGTCCCCACGCTGCACCGTTGCGCCGAGCTCGGGGCCATGCATGTGCATGCAGGTAGTCTGCCCTTTCCGGAGCTGGAGCGCTTTTGATATGGATGGTAGCGCCGAGCTCCGCGCGCAGGTGCGCGAGGCCTTCGCCAAGGGCCAGTCCCTCGAGATCCGCGGCAGCGGCAGCAAGTCCTTCTATGGTCGGCCCGTGTGTGCCGATGGCGTCGTGGACCTCGGTCGGCACCGCGGCATCCTGGCCTACGAGCCCAGCGAGCTCTTCCTCACCGCCCGTGCCGGTACCCCGTTGCGTGAGATCGACGCGGCCTTGGCGGAGCGGGGCCAGATGCTCCCCTTCGAGCCCCCCCGCTTTGGCCCGAACGCCAGCATCGGCGGTACCATCGCCTGTGGTCTCTCCGGCCCGCGTCGTCCCTACGCCGGCGCCGTCAAGGATCACATCCTGGGTGTGCGTGTCCTCAATGGGTTGGGGGAAGATCTCCGCTTTGGCGGCACCGTATTGAAGAACGTCGCTGGTTACGACGTCGCGCGCTTGATGGCCGGCTCCCTCGGCAGTCTCGCCCTCATCCTCGAGGTGACGGTGAAAGTCTTGCCGCGTCCAGCCGTGGAGCACACGCGGGTGCTGGAATGCTCGGCTGCGGGAGCCCTGGAAGCGATGCGTCGCTGGGCGCTACAGAGTACTCCCATCAGCGCCAGTGCCTACCTCGATGGCGTCCTTTATCTGCGTCTCTCGGGACAGGAGCATCGGGTACGGAATTTCGCGGAAACGATTGGTGGCGAGAGTCTGAAGGACGACGCGGGTACGGCCTTTTGGGAGGATTTGCGTGAGCAGCGCCTCGATTTTTTCCAGAAGGACGATTCCCTCTGGCGCTTGTCCCTGCCAGCCGCCGCGCCCACGCAGCCAGAGCACTTTGGCGTCAGCCTCTGGGAATGGGGTGGACAGCAGCGCTGGTTACGTGCCGTCTCCGATCCCACGGCCGTGCGGCAGTGGGCACACCGTCAGGGCGGACACACAACCTGCTTTCGCGCGGGCGCAACGCCGAATGCGGACACTGATATCTTCGAGCCGCTACCCCGGCCACTCTTTGCCCTGCATCAGCGCCTGAAGGCCGCCTTCGATCCCAAGGGGATCCTCAATCCGGGGCGATTCTATGCCGGATTGTGATGTCCGGATCATGCACGTCGAATAGTGACGGAAAGCCATGCAAACCCAGATTGCTCCCCAATACCGCGCCGACCCCTTGGTCGGCGAAGCCGAGTCCATCCTTCGGGATTGTGTGCATTGCGGTTTTTGCAATGCGACTTGTCCCACCTACCGCATCCTTGGCGACGAACAGGACGGCCCGCGCGGGCGCATCTACCTCATCAAGGCCCTGCTGGCAGGGGAGCAGACGACGGAGACGACCCGCCTGCACCTGGATCGCTGCCTCGGCTGTCGCGCCTGTGAGACCACCTGCCCTTCGGGCGTGCGCTACGGTCGCCTTCTGGAGATCGGCCGCCACCTACAGAACCAAGCGTTGCCGCGTCCGCCGCGGGCGGCCCTCGAGCGTCGTCTGCTTCGCTACGTGGTCACCGAGCCCAAGCGCTTTCGCGCTGCCCTTGGCCTTGGTCGGGTGTTCAAACCCCTGCTGAAGGCATCACTGGCGCGCACTTTGCCACCCCTTCCGGCAGAATCGCCGGACTCTGCACGGTCGGAAGTTGCCGTTGCGTCCTCCGCCGGCCGGCGCGTGCTGCATCTGGACGGCTGCGTTCAAAGCGTGGCAACGCCTGCCACCCGCGCCGCCCTGGCGCGGATACTGCAACGCCTGGGTGTGGACTTGAGGTCTGCCCCTACGGCGACGTGCTGTGGAGCGCTGAGTCTGCACCTGGACGCCTGGGATGAGGCCAGGGCCCTCATGCGGGGCAATATCGATGCCTGGTGGCCGTATCTCGAGGACGGTGCCCAGGCCATTCTCGTGAGCGCCAGTGGCTGCGGCAGTGTGGTCAAGGACTATGGCCACTACCTGGAGGACGATCCTGCCTATGCCGCCAAGGCCGCCCGGATCGCCGAAATTGCCTGTGACCCCTCGCAGTGGTTGGCTCGTGAACTGGGGGCGCGGTCCATTCCGGGCATCGCGCGGGGGCGCATCGCCTTTCACGCCCCCTGTTCCTTGCAACATGGACAGCGACTGGCGGGCGTCGTGGAGGGAATCCTGACGCGCCTCGGCTACCAACTCAGTGAGATCGGCGATGCCGAACTGTGCTGTGGTTCCGCCGGGAGCTATTCCCTACTGCAACCACAGCTTGCCGCGCAGTTACGCCGGAACAAGCTGGATAGGCTCGAGAAGGACGAGCCCAAGCGTATTGCCACCGCCAATGTCGGCTGCCAGTTGTACCTTGCCCAAGAAGCCAGGGTACCAGTGGTGCACTGGCTGGAACTGGTGGACGAGGCGCTCGTCGACGTGGGTACGCCTTAGTCCGTCGCTTGTGCGAGCAAAGCTCGGCGACCTACGCGCTCATTACGTGCCCGTGCGGTTTTAGGCTTCCTGTTCGCAAACGGAAAAGAAGACTGCGACCGTGGCGGAGAGTCATGGAAAGACCAGCTAAAATAGAAAAACCAGGGAGTTGATCTGTAAGGGAAGCGCGCTCAAAGGAATGCTCTCGACACACCGGCTCGGCATGCCGAAGCATGCCCTGTACCAGTAAAATGGGTCACTTGACCAAGGCCAAAAGCAGTATGAGCGGTTCCGTCAGCTTGGCGATATCCACCATTTCCAGTATCTGGGTGTGTGAGGGTCTTTGTAAAGATGAATGTATCGCCCAGGCATCCAAGATTTCGCGCAAAATCATGGGCACAAACGCAGGTCGACTTTTCCTGTCCCGCTTTTGAGGCGAACTCGCGCGGCGCTGCGTTGTGGCCCGAATCGGTAGTCATGCCCAGTGATCTTTATGGGGGTAACCGGATAGTGGACATCGGGTTCTTTGAGCCCCGTAATGATGCTGGCATTCAATGCTTGTTTATGGGAAAAGCAGACAGAAATGTTACCCGTTCCGGTTTGTGCATATATATCGGCGTTGGCGGGCAACGGGCTTGCACGTAGCTCAATATTACCCACACCCGAGCGGACTCGTAAAAGTTGCGTCGATCCCGTCCAATGCACGGGGCCAGAGCCTGTCGTCAGCGTTGTCCGTGCGCCGGCATATTGGTGCACACGGAGAGCGCCCGTGCCCGTTGACGCGTCAATCGTCCTCGAATCCGAAACGATGTCCACCGCTCCAACCCCATCGTGGACGGTAATTGGCGTGGTCGCTTGCGGATTCATAAAGCGAAAATTACCAACCCCCAGCTGCGCATTCACCGGAAGAGGCTCGGGTACATATACGGTTACGGATGCGTGAACGGTAGTGGAGAGCGCCGTGCTGGAGACGTCCGAGGGGGTGTCCTTGCTCATCCAGATCCGTATGGTATTTGGCAAGTTGACGATGTCATCCAGACCCTGAGGGATTCCTTCCCACGTAGTATTGCTGGATGCCAGGTTGGCGTCATCCAATCCGTGGACCAGAACCACATGTCTATCCGTTGTCACAGAAATCATGAGCTTGCGCGCGGTGGTGACCGGTACGGCAGAACCGGATTCGTCCCACAACCGCCAGACTACCTTCAAGTCGGTTCCGGGAGTGGATACGATGGTACAGTCCTGGACGGGTAGCTTGATGCGCAGGCTCTGTCCGGGAGCGACTGGGAGCGTCCACGTATGTTGCTTTGCTGGCGCACTGCCGCCGAAAGCCGGAGTCGAGGATAGAACGAACAGGAAAAACAGCGTCAGGTATCGCAAGTCCGTATCCTCCCTCGGTGTTACCCAGGAATCGGCGGCTGTGGTTCACCGACTTCCTGGCACGTTCGCTCCACTATGAACCGATTATAGCCGATCTGGCTTACCGCCAGTGGTGCCAGACGCTCCGTCGGCAACTATCAACCGATCCTTGGGGGTTATTTCTTACTCGTCCTCCCCGGCGCGGAATGCAGCGAGCGGGGCGTGGTGTTTCGCGGCTATCCGGCGCAGGTAGGCCATTACCTGGTCGTAGGACTTCTCCCCTTTGGCTGCGACCCACTCCTGCTTCATTTGCTCCGGCCCCGGCACTTTGAGTAGTGTGGTCGGGCTATAGCGCACGTCCTTGGCCAAAGGCGGTAGCTTGGCCTCCAGAGTATCTTCGTGCTCTTTGAACCACTTTCCGCTCAGGGAGTGTCCGGTCATGCCGACCTCACGTCGCAAAAGCTTGACGTTGGTGCACGCACCGCTGTTGAAGGCCACCGGTATCTGGATGGGAGTGGGTTTGGGCGTTGGCGCAAAATCCGGATGATCGGTCCATATGCCACGAAAGACACTGGCATTCTGATCCCATTGCGACATGGGAGGTAGGCCGAAAATGGCCTCGGTGGTTTTGAGGATGTTGACTTGGGAGTAGAGATTGGTCTCCAGAAAACCCTGTTTCACCCAGGGACCCATGGCCAAGGCCAGGGTACGGTGGGCGTCGATGTGATCGGCCCCGGACTGGGCGTCGTCCTCGGTGAGGAATACGACCATGTGCTTCCACTGCGGCGTGGTCGAGAGATAATGGATGAATTTGGCCGTCGCATAATCGTTGTTGGCCACATAATAGTCCGGCGTGTAATAACAGGGCGCGCGCCCAGCGGTGTGGTCGTCCGGCAGCCAGATGTAGATGAAATGGGGGAACTTGGCGCCGGGATGGGCTTTCAACCAGTTTTCCGCCACTTTCTCCCGGTAGGTATCCAAAATCATCCGATCCCAACCGGGGAAACCGGTGGCCAAATGTTGCTTCATGGCCGCAGAAATATTCCCCGCCTCGGAGCGGGAAACAAACTCCCCAAAGTCCTCAAAAGAGACGTGGTGATTGAGAAGATCGTTAAAAAGGAACAAACGCTCGGGATAACTGATCCAGGGATTTGTCCACTTGCCCAAAGCAGAAAGGTTCCGATAGTCCGAGTAGGGATTATCGGAACTCGGATGGAAATCCGCTTTCCCAGGCGCGCCCACGGGAATGAGGGGCTGCGTCCAGCCGGGGTTGCCCACGAGTCCGCGCCCGGAATAGTACTCCGGCCAGGTCCGCTGCACAAAGTCCGAATCGCTGGCGGCCGTCGTCCATTGGTGTCCCTGAGCGGTGACTTCACCATCGGCCATGAAATTCACGAACAGGGTATAATGATGGGCAAGATCGTACAGGTTGGGGACTTGCCTCGGACCATACAGATCGAGTTTGGAGTCGGCCCAGGCGCCCGCGGGCTTGTAGTCGCCGAAATCCTCATCGAAGGTTTTGTTCTCCCTGAGGATGAAGACGACGTAACGAATGTGTTTGCGTAAAAATCCGGTGACTTTTTGGTCTTCCGCTTCCCGTGCCCTGCGTTGTGGCTCGGAAAAGCCATCGTTGTCGAGTGCCGCTTTGGTCCATCCCGGAAGTTTTTCCGAGAGTTCGTTCAGTGGAATTTTTTGGACCAGGCCATCCATCATGTTGCCAACCCATTGGTGTTGGACATTGGGGCCGGTGCCGAGGCCCTTGGCGGCGACGACATAGAGCGCGTCTTGGCTGACGGTCATCCCTGTCGGATACCAACCGGTGGGGATCAAACCCAGGGCTTTGCCGCTGGCCAGGTCGTAGACGGCCACATCGTTGTTGCCGGCATTGGCCACAAAGAGCTTACCATCGGCAATGGCCAGAGCGTCGGGATAAGAGCCGGGCGGGGCATCGGGGTAAGGGCTGTCGTTGAGCACCGCCGTGCTCTTCAGAGTCTGACTGTCGACCTCCACCACCTGGTCGGTGTTGGCCAAAGCAACGTACACCTGCGGGCCATCCGTCCGCGCCACCAAAGCCGTGGGGTGGACGCCGGCAGCAAGGTTATCTGGACCGGTCTGCGGACCCACGGCGACGGTGCCTAGGGATTTGAAGTCGGTGGGATCCAGAACCGCCACGGCATCGGCCCCCCACAGGCTGACGACCAGCCGCTTGCCGCCATCGGCCAGGGTCAGGGCGAAGGGGTAAGGCCCGACATTGAGGTACTGAGTTTGGCCCGTTTTGAGGTCGATGCGCGCCACACTGTTACTGAGCATGCCGGCGACGAAAAGGTGCCGACGATTCGGCCCGAGAGCTACGGCATCGGGATAAAAAAGCCGCGCTTTTCCCGGCTTGCGCTCCCCCTGGTAGTAGTAGGGGTACTGATCCTTGGGAAAGGCTTGCCACTGTAAAGGGTAGCGGCGCAGCAGATGGATTTTTCCGTCCTCAAAGCGAAACTCGGCAACGTCGTTGCTGTCACCGCCCGCCGTAAAGAAGGTGTGATCCGGTCCCGTTGCGATCCCCTGGTAAAGGCTCTGGTGGCCTACGGTGCTCAGCGTCGATGACGCAGCGCGTGGGTCCGCGTTCTCCTTGTAGGCCGCCAACTGAGCGACGGCCCGTAGGGTCTTGGTGTCGTAGAGCGTCACCGTCTGCGCGCGTGTAGCGCCGTTGGCCAGGACGGCGATGTGATCCGGACCCAGAGCAACGACATTCGTTGCAAAGTTTGGTGTCCCATCCACCGTACCTACTGGCGACACGATGCGTCCCGTCGGCAGGACGTGAGTCACCCAGTCTTTGTCGGTGGCGTTCACGGTTATGGGATGCAGAACATCCCGCGTATCCCGCTCGGGAATCGAGGTCGGCGCCGAAATGCTACCGGCATTGTGGTAGACTGGTACGACGGGAGACGCAAATCCGGCTGGCGCATGCAAGCCAAGCACCAAAACAGCGATTAAGACGGGCCGGGGTAGTAATTTTCGACGTATATCCAAGATGAGGCTCCTTTTCTCTTGAAGACGATGGCTGAGAGCGTTGTTCGCGATTACATATTCTATCCAATCCGATAACGATTCCGAGATCGTTAGGTCTTCGACCATCTCACGACGCTCGTTGCAGCTTGCGAGGGATTGTTGACCAACTTGGACGTCGGTACGCAACCTGCTGCCCAACCCATGTGACGAGCACAAGGAATGTGACTTTCCCGTCTCCGGCGATTCCCAAAGTGTTTCCGTCGGATGACGTGGGATCCTTAGTATGCAACGTAAGCTTTGGCTCGACGAGGATAGCTGAGACGCCCGGAATACCGGCAGTCCCCAAACTCGTGCCGACGCAACAAGGCCGCGGGTGGCACGACAAAGCCACCCGCGCTCCGTCCCCATCCTCGTCAGGTTTTCAGAACCGGGCAGTTATACTACCAAATACATACCGCGGCATACCGTTGAGAACCGAGAGGTAGTTGTTACCGAAGTAGTCTGTATCCTCAAAGCCACGGGGATAGTAATGGCGATTGAGGAGATTATCGATATCCAGAGTCAATTTGACGTTCTTGATGTATCCATAGCCGACCGGTATGGTGTCTTGGAGCCCAAGGTTCAGAATGAAGTAGGGAGGGATCTGCAGACTGCCTGGCGTTCCCGCAAGCTGTTGATTGACATACTGGGAGGATACATATTTGCCTTCCAGTTGGGCGCCGAACCGGCCCCGGGCAAAGTCGACACCAACATTGATCATATTTTTGGGAATATTTGCCAGCGGCTGACCGGCCTCAACGGTCCCGGCGTAGGATGAGTTGAAGGAGGACTCAAACACGGCTTGGTTATAGGAATAGTTGGCGAAGGCCTTCCAATCTCCAAAAAGAAGATGTCCAAAGTTGTTCTCAATGGACAGTTCGCCGCCCTCGTAACGGGACGAGCCGCCGTTGAAGGTCGCGCTGAGGCCCTGGGCGTTGGTCACATTGATGAAGGTATTCTTGAAGTCCTCCCGATACAGATCGGCAGAGGCGTGCAACCCCTGATTCGCGTAACGAACACCGATTTCATAGTCCGATACGTACTCGGGCTGTACCTTCTCTGGCACTACCACATAGTTGCCAGCGTTGTCCTGCTCACCAATGTTATTGTAGTAGGCACCAATGTTCGGGAACTTGATGTTTCTGCCGTAGGCAGCGTAGACGCTCACGTGCTTGATGGGGGAGTAGCTTATGGCGATAGTTGGCGATGTGTAGGCGGACGATCCCGAGACGCTGCCGCCGATGGGGTAGTAAAATCCGATATCGTCAGAGCTCACCGTATATCCATACAGGTACTTGATACCTGGGGTGATGTGCACAGCGCCACCCAGCAGGCTGATGTTATCCTGGACATAGACGGATGCCAGGAGCCGCTCGTCGTGCTCGTCCCAGGCATTGTTGTACCCGCCGATTTTCGGCATGTTGTAGGCACCGTACCAAAATTCTGCCGAGTGCTCCATGCTGTAGTTGACGTTGCCACCGACAGTCACCGTGTTGTGTGGCAGGGCAAAACGCAGGTAAGGTTGGAAACCCAAGGTGTTTCGTATCTCTTCATAGAGATGGTAGTCGGTACCATAGTGAGTTGAGCCGAATACATTTGCTGGCACGTAGGTGGGTGGTACCGGATAGCTCAGCCAGAAGGGATAGCCAGTGCTCTGATTTGGCAGATAGTAAGGCTGAGAGGCACTCTGATCGTAAGCCGGGTTTGTATACGAGGTGCGGTGGTAGTTATTATTCTGTGCGTACACCTTCGCGTTCAACAGAGTAAAGGAATTCAGCAAGCTTTTGTCCCCAAGGATTGCTGTGAGCTCCGTGTCCGTCTGTGAGGAGTAGCTATAGTTTAAGGGCCAGTTATAGTTGTAACCGTACTGATTGATTAGAGCGAGTGGCACACTGTGAGGGGTATAGCCGACGTTCCTGTTGACGATCACGTAGGCGTAGACCTTGGACTGGTCCTGGTTATAGGGCATGACGCCAGCATAGTAGTAATTGGTGTTCTGGTCGCCGTCATTGGCTAACCAGCCGTTGGACGTTTGCCTGTTGTACGCAAACAGGGATCGGAAGCCATCCAGGGATCCCGTATTGATTAAAGCGTCCCAGTGAAATGTTCCGAAGCTTCCATAGCCGATGCCCACCGAGCCTCCAAACTTGTGAGAGGGTTGGCGTGGACGGTAGTTGATTGTACCGCCCAGAGAGTTGTAGGAGTTCACGCTCGGGTTATTAATGCCATTATAGATGTTGATGGAGCTTATATCGTTCAGTGTCAATGGCACCGCATTCCGCTCAGAAGCCTGGTTGGTTGCGCCGCCATTGAATGCACCATTGAGTGGTATACCATCAAAGGTTTCAGAGAACTGCCCACTATTGAAGGCGCGAAAAGTGATGGTACTACGTACACCATTGGGTCCGGCAGAGCTGGCGTTAATGGAGGGCTCGCGCGCGAGAATGGTTTGTGCATTGGCCATGGATGAGGCGTTCCGGATCGTCTTCTTACTGATCACATGCTCGCTGTAAGGCGCCTTGAGCGGAGCGTGTTTTTTGGCCTCTGCCGCGGCCTTTGATACCTTTGAGACCTTACCTACCTGTACCGTGCCGTCGTCCGTGGTCGGTGTGGATCCAAAAACGAGTGGCGCCTCCACCACTCCTGCAGCGGCGAGGGCTAGAATCATTGCGGTTTTCTTCATCTGGTCATCTCCATTACGGTTTGCGGTTGATTGGGTCTGAGAAGTCGAGCAATTCGGACCGCCACTACGGATATGGTATCCTCGGCGATCTGCGTTATCGCATTCATGTATCTGGTGGTACGGTGCGCCCGGGGCTGAAACCCGGTCATCGATACCGCTTGAGTTTGCTTGGCACGCGAGTGGCAGCCGCAAGCCGCAACAGAGCGAGCCCTTGACGATAGATCTCGATTAAAATGGACGCGCTCGGATTTACGCCATTGTGACGGAACGATGGCGATGGATCGACATTGGGATATGTCCTGCGGCATGCCAAGTCTCCAAGCGAGCTTCGAGAGTACGAAACACCAACGATCACAGGCTAGTACATCCAGACCCCCACGCCGATCTGCTGAGGTAACGTTGCATCGCCCGCTCTCTTGGTATCCATGCAACAGGTTATCAGAACAATGTTACAGTTTTGTGAACATTTAATGACAAAAACATGACATTTGGCGTTATGCTATCCTGTGCCAACTACTCATAGCTCATAAGTCAGCCTACGTTGCGTTGATATTCGAGAAATGTAGCGCTCAAGTCAGTGGAGGGAGGTCATCAGGTTGAGGATGGGATATGTCAGAATCTGAAAGAGAGCGTTCGGTCTTCTTCGTCTCCGATCGCACCGGGCTCACCGCATCGTCCTACGGCAAGAGCCTGCTGGCGCAGTTTCGGGGTATTCGCTTCACTACACGCGCAGTCCCCTTTGTGGATTGTCTCGAACGGGCCCAGGCGGCCGCGCGTGAGATAGAGGAATGTCAGGCGCGCACGGGTCAGCGGGCCATCGTGTTCAGTACCCTGGTGGATGAGGCGGCGCAGCGCGTAATCGTGCGTACCGGCGCCTTTGTCCTCAACCTTTTTGAGGCCTTTATCGGGCCACTGGAGGAGGAGCTGGCGCAACCCTCCGTACACACGCTTGGGCGGGCGTTTCGGCCGCCGGGGGAGGGGGTTCATCAGCGTTGGCTGGATGCCATGGAATTTGCGCTAGCGCACGACGATGGCATCCATCCCGAGCACTATTCGGATGCCGATCTCATCCTGGTGGGCGTGTCGCGCAGTGGCAAGACACCGACAGCGCTTTTCCTTGCCATGAACTTTTCCCTGAAGGTGGGGAATTATCCTCTGACCGATGCGGATCTCGAGCACGACGATCTGCCGGCACCACTGGTCGCCTGGCGGGATAAACTGGTGGCTCTGACCATAGAGCCCGAGACCCTGCACACCATTCGTGAAAAACGACGCGCCTCGCCGCACTATGCAGCACTTTCCGTCTGCCGCCGAGAAGTCCGGGCTGCCGAGCGGATTTTTCGCAAGGCCCGCATACCCGTCTTTGACAGCACGAATACCTCCGTGGAGGAGCTGGCCAGCAGCATTCTGAAATATCACCAGGAACTTGCAGCGACCGACGCAAGGGGCTAGACTCTCGCCTATGAAGATCCCTTCGCGTGCCACGTCCCGCTTCCTCGCCGCCTTCCTGCGGCTACGGCTGCTGCCCCTCTGGGGCTAAATACTCTCTTTTCGGCCTTCTGGTCCAGTACATTCCTGGTTTTGATTTGCGATACCATTGCCCATGCGGGAAGGGACAGTCATGCAGCAAAAAGAGCATTTGATCATCTTCGACACCACCTTGCGCGATGGCGAGCAGTCGCCGGGCGCGGCCATGACCCGGGACGAAAAACTGCGTATTGCCAAGGCGCTGGAGCGGCTGCGGGTGGATGTCATCGAGGCCGGTTTTCCGGCGGCGAGCCCCGGGGACTTCGCGGCGGTGCAGGCCATCGCCGAGGCGGTTCGGGATAGCCGGGTCTGCGGTCTGGCCCGTGCCCGGGAGGAGGACATCCGCCGCGCCGGCGAGGCCTTGCGACCGGCGGCAGCAGGCCGTATCCACACCTTCATTGCGACGAGCCCCGTGCACATGCAGGCCAAGTTGCGTATGACACCCGATGAGGTGCTCGAGCGGGCCGTGGCCGCGGTGAAATTGGCGCGGGATCTGTGCGATGACGTGGAGTTTTCGCCGGAAGACGCCGGACGTTCGGAAGAGGATTTTCTCTGCCGGGTTATCGAAGCGGCCATCGCCGCTGGGGCGCGCACCATCAACATCCCGGACACCGTGGGTTACAACCTGCCGGATCGCTTTGGCCGTCTCATCGCCACCTTGCGCGAGCGCATTCCCAACAGCGACCAGGCGATTTTTTCCGTGCATTGCCACAACGACCTTGGGCTGGCCGTAGCCAATTCCCTGGCGGCGGTACAAAACGGCGCGCGGCAGGTGGAGTGCACCATCAACGGCCTCGGTGAGCGAGCGGGCAATGCGGCTCTGGAGGAGATCGTCATGGCCGTGCGCACCCGGGCCGATGTCTTTCCCTGCAGTACCCGCATCGACACTACCCAGATCCTCGCCACCAGCAAGCTGGTGTCTACCATCACCGGCTTTCCGGTGCAGCCCAACAAGGCGATCGTCGGTGCCAACGCCTTTGCTCACGAGTCGGGTATACACCAGGACGGCGTCCTCAAGCATCGCGAGACCTACGAGATCATGCGTGCCGAGGACGTGGGCTGGTCCACCAACCGCATCACCCTGGGCAAGCTGTCGGGACGGGCGGCAGTACGGGCGCGTCTGGAGGCTCTGGGTATCCACCTGGAGGGGGAGGCCCTCAACCAGGTCTTTGCCCGCTTCAAGGATCTGGCGGATCGCAAGGCCGAGATCTTCGACGAGGATCTGCAATCCCTGGTGAGCGATGAACTGCAGGAAGAGGCGGTGGATCGCTATCGTCTCGGTTACCTGCGGGTCTGCTCCGAAATGGGCGCTCACCCGGAGGCGACGGTGGAGCTGTGGGTGGATGGGGTGGCCAAGACCGAAAGCGTGGTGGGTGGCGGACCAGTGGACGCGACCTTCCAGGCCATCGAGCGCATCGTCCGCAGCGAGGCCAAGCTCTTGCTGTTTTCTGTCAACGCCATTACCACGGGTACCGATGCCCAGGGTGAGGTGACGGTGCGTCTACAGGCCAAGGATGGCCGGGCCGTGAACGGGCAGGGTGCGGACACGGATATCGTCGTGGCCAGCGCCAAGGCCTACGTTTCCGCCTTGAATCGCTTGCAGTCTCCAGCGGATCGCCAACACCCCCAGCTTTGAGGCTGGTTTCTTGACCGTTACCCGCGCAGCCGTCTCGTCGTGGGGCGCGCCAAGCAAGAAAAACCGCGGGACTCCCGGCGAGTCCCGCGGTCGTGTCGCTCCGGTCGGGGTGCCTCAGAGGTCCTTCTTGCAGAAGTACCAGTCCGTGCACTCGTAGCCTTCCTTCAGGCGAGCGTTAGCGGCATCCACGGTTGCCGGTGGTGGCACGATGACCTTATCACCGGGCTGCCAGCCTTCTGGGGTGGCGACCCCGTTGGCATCGCTGGTCTGCAGGGCCTTCACGAGACGCAGGATCTCGTCGATGGAGCGTCCGTTCTTCATGGGGTAGTAGATCATGGCCCGAAGAATACCCTTGTCGTCGATGACGAAGGTCGCACGCACCGCCGAGGTGTCGCTCGCCCCCGGGTGGATCATGCCGTAGGCGTGGGCCACGGCCATGGAGATGTCGTCGATGATGGGGAAGGGGATCTCGATGCCAAACTTCTCCTGAATGTTGCGCATCCAGGCAATGTGGGCGTGGACGCTGTCGATGGACAGTCCGAGCAGATCGCAGTTGATCGCCTGAAAATCCGGATAGCGCTTGGCAAAGGCCATGAACTCCGTGCTGCACACTGGCGTGAAGTCCGCGGGATGGGAGAAGAGGACCAGCCACTTGCCACGATAGTCCTTGAGTTGCCGCTGGCCGTGCGTGGTGCGGGCCGTGAACTCCGGGGCCGGTTCGTCAATGCGCGGGGTACGAATGGGGCTTACTTCCATCGGGTTATCCATGAGAGACTCCTGAGTCGTGTACGAACCCAATCGGTTCGAGAAGAATATTAGACTATATCTAAATTATAATCAAGTCTTTTTATGAGGGGCGGTATGGTGCAAAAAGTGTCGGAGCTCGGTTTCTGGCAACGTATGAGCGAGAGCCGCGACTGGGTGATTCTCTTCTTCAGTTCAGCGGGCTGTGCCTCCTGTAAACACTGGCGGCGCCTGCTATCGGAATATGAACGACAACGATCGGACCTGGTGGTCTGGGAAGTGGACGCCGGCATCGACATGGGCCTCACGCGCGAGTTCGAGGTCTATCATCTACCGGCCCTTTTCCTCTTTCGGGACGGTCGCTACCAGCGGCCCATCCAGGTGGAGGCTCGGCTTCCCGCCCTCGACGCCTGGCTCAAGGCCCGTGAACAGTGGCCTGCCGAGGAGCTGCCGTGAGCGCGGAGCCTTGGGAGGATGGCTGGTGGGCCAATGCACAGCGCGCGCCATCGCCGCACTGGGACGATCGCCCTCTGGGGTCGGCGGTGGAGCTCATCGTCATCCACGCCATCAGTCTGCCGCCCGATCGCTTTGGGACCGGCGAGGTGCAACGCTTCTTTCAGGGGCTCCTGGACTTTGCGGCGGACCCTTATTACGCGCAACTGCGCGAGCTGCGGGTGTCCGCGCACTTTTTCATAGAGCGTACGGGCAAAATCTGGCAGCATGTACCTACGGATGGGCGGGCTTGGCATGCTGGGGTTTCGGCTTGGCGTGGCCGCTCCGCCTGTAACGATTTCAGTATCGGCATAGAACTGGAGGGTAACGCCGTGGAGCCCTTTGCAGAGCTTCAGTACCACAGCCTCAATGGGCTTCTGGGCGCCTTGCGCCAGCGCTATCCGACCCTAGCCGGGGATGCCATTGCCGGACACTCCGAGGTCGCTCCCGGACGCAAATGGGATCCCGGTCCCCAGTTTGACTGGCAGCGTCTGGAGCATTTTCGTCATGACTGAGGCAACGCGGGTGCGTCCTAAGCGCGACTGGCGCAGCGGTTGGGGAGGCCCCTTCCTGGTGTTTCTAGGGCTCTTGCTCTTTAGTCTGTGGTGGCTGGGAGTCTTCAATGGCGCCTCAGTGCAGACGGAGACGAGTCCTGCCCTGAGCTACATCTACCGACCATTCTCCGGAAGCTTCCACGCCATGGAAAAGGCGCGCCGAGATGACCTCAAGAGCCTGCCGCCGGCCATGCGCGGGGCATCGGTGCTGACCCTCATCGATGCCGAGCGGCGTGCCGCCGACGGCAGCACGCAGGTGGATGCCCAATTGGGAGTCCTCGTGACCGCGACACAGGCGACCCCTCCGGGGTGGCAGCGCGGTACCTGGCCCGCGCAACGGGTGGTGGCTGTGCGGGTGCGCGCCAACCCCGCCGTGGCCAGTTGGAAGGCCTACGCGGCTCTGGAGCGCTGGGGCAAGGCCAGCGGCACGACCATTCACTATCCGACCTTGGAGTTGTTGGGGCCCGGCGACGAATACCGACTGTGGATGCCGCTGCGCGCGGGCCCAGCGGGTTCAGTAGGGTCTCAGGACTCGCGACCGTAGAACTTTACCCCGCGGACGATCTTGCCCCGTCCTTGGGCCAGACGGTGGCGGTTGCTGTCGCGCAGGGAGTAGACGCAACCGCAGTATTCCTGCTGATAGAATTGCTCGGCCTTGGCGATCTCGATCATCCTCTGGCTGCCACCTTGCTTGCGCCAGTTGTAGTCCCAGTAATGGAGATTGGGGTAGCGTTGCGCCGCGCGGTGGCCGCAGGCGTTGATCTGGTTCATGTCCTTCCAGCGGGAGATGCCCAGGGTGCTGGTGAAAACCGTAAAACCATGTTCCACGGCGAATAGCGCTGAGCGCTCGAAGCGCATGTCGAAACAGGCCGTGCAGCGGGCACCGCGTTCTGGCTCCCACTCGAGGCCGCGGACCCGTTCGAACCAGCGGTCCTTGTCGTAATCCAGATCGATGAAGTCTACCCCGAGTTTTTGCGCATAACGGATGTTTTCTTCCTTGCGCAGGGTGTATTCCGCTTTGGGGTGGATGTTGGGGTTGTAAAAAAGTACGGTAAAACGGATGCCCGCGCCAAGAATATCGTCCATGATGGGCCCCGCGCAGGGCGCGCAGCACGAGTGCAGTAAGACGTGGTCGCTGCCATCGGGCGTAGTGAGAAGCTGGGGATTTTTGCCGGCCATGGCACCTCCGAAAACTTTTGGTCTTCCGTGCAAACGGGTTTAGGATAGCATGGGAGCGTGAATGGGGGAGACCAAGCGATGGAAAGAAGACCGAGCGATCTGCGTCCGGGACGGTGTGCGGCCTGCGAGGGCGGGGTGTCGGCCCTGTCGCCAGAGGCCTTGACCCAATCCCTGGCGGCACTGACCGATTGGCAGGTAAAGGATGCGGGCATTGAGCGCCGTTTCCGTTTTCGCAACTTTTACGAAAGCATGGCCTTCGTCAACGCCATCGCCTGGATTGCGGCGCGTGAGGACCATCATCCCGATCTGCAGGTGGGTTACGACTACGTGCTGGTACGTTTTCAGACCCATTCGGTGGGCGGGGTTACGGAGAACGACATCCTCTGCGCCCAGGCGGTGGACGCCCTGATCGCATGAACCAAACGGCAACGGTAACCAATCGTCTGGGCCTGGTTCTCAGCGGACTCGCACTGCTGGCCTTGCTGGGCTTTGCGGCTTGGCTCTGGTGGCCACAGGATTCCGGCGGAAGGCTGCGCATGACCATGCCGAGCCTGGCGTTGTCTGATCTCGGTGAGCGGCGGGTGGACCTTGACCACTACCGCGGTCACGTACTTTTGGTGAATTTCTGGGCCAGCGATTGCCCCGGTTGCATCGCCGAACTGCCGGAGTTGATCCGCCTGCAGCAGGTCTATGGCAAGGAAGGATTGCAGGTGGTCGGTATTGGTCTGCCCAGTGACAGCGTTGCAGGCGAACGGACGGTGGCCGCCTACTACAACGTACCGTATCCGCTCCTATTCGATGCCCAGGGCCAAGCGGCTCGGGCCTTTGGTGAGGTCAATCTGACGCCCACCACCTTTTTGGTGAATCGAGAGGGTAAAATCGTCTACCGGCAGGTGGGCGAGGCGAGCTTCGCATCCTGGGAGCGGCGCATCCAACCCCTACTGGCGGCGCCGCCGCCGTCCGCAAACCGAGGCCCCGCCCCCGTGCTTCACTGAGCCGGGCGCAGCAGCGGCCGCATGCCCTCGCGCACCTGCCTCTGGATGAAGGCGGCACGGCCGGGCTCCTTCTTGTCCAACTCAGGGGCACACTGAGATTCCGTCAGGGCGGCGGTGGCCAGCATGACCTCCAGCTCGCAGGGATCGACCTTCGGCTGGGTCAACTCCTCGGGGGTGGGATTCATGCGGTCTCCGACTCGCCAGAACATCCGGGCATCCCACATCCGCCGACGGACGTTGGCATTCTGGAAGAGTTCCACACACCGTTTGTTGAGTTCCTGATGATCCACGATACTTCTCCTTCTGGTCTCGGAATGGTCTTGAACGACACCTGCTGGAGCATACCTGAAAAAGTCCGTGCCCTGGGAGTTTTTCGGTCATTGAAGCTTTCCATGGCGCAATAAGCTCGTTTGCGCACAAAAAAAGCCCCGCCGGGGGCGGGGCTCTTCCCGGGGTACTGGAGCTCAGGAACCCGTCTTCATATTGATGTGCTGATTGGTGGCGAGTTCGGGGTTGTAGAGGTACTCCACGTTGCCCGCTTCCACCTGCTTCAAGTATTCCTGGAAGTCGGCCTTGGCCTTGTCCCAGCTGATGCCCATCTTTTCCACCAAGTCTTCGCAGGGCGAGGCGTGCCACTGCAGCTGCACGATCTTGAAGGGATCGGCACCGCAGGCCAGAGCCGCCAACTGCACGTCGGCAATGATGGGCACGGAGTAGTTCATGTCGTGCGCCTTGCCGATCCACTGGTTCTTGTCCATGGTGGTGATGCAGCCCGTGTCGATGCCAATCATCACGTCCGCCTTGGCCTCCTCCCGCGCCACCTTGATCTTGCGGTTCATGGTGAAGCTGCGGGTAAACTCGCGCTCGGAAATGATGTGGCGGAAACCAAAGCCGCAGCAGTCGTACCAGGTGGAGTAGTCGATGACCTGCGCCCCCAGGGCCTGGGCCACGGAGGTGCCCACCGCCGTGCGGTTGCCACCCAAAACGGTGTTATCGTAGACCGCGTCTTCGTGCACCATCTTGTAGTAATGGCAAGCGGCGTGCACCGTCACCCGGATGTTGCTCATGTCGATGGTCTGCAACTCACTGGCAATGCGATTGCGCATGACGTGCAGCCACTCGCTGTAGTGCACCACTTCCTCGGGGATGACGATCTTGCCGTCGACCAGACGCCCGAGCTTGCCGAGGATCTTCTTGACCTTCTCGCGCAGTTCGGCGGATTCGATGAGGTACTTGCGAATCTCCTTGTAGTTGCCAAAGGAGGTGCCGCAGTGCACCAGCGGGTAGAAGTGGCCGTTCTCGAAGCCGTGCTGCTTGCCCGAGACGTAGGCCTGATGGAAGTTGCGCAAAAAGACCGCCGCCAGGGACTCGACATTGCCGATGCCGGAACCGTGGTAGTTCCAGGCGGTACAGGAGGTCTGATCGGTCTCGTCGAGGTAGTCGATGCCGAACTTGTTCATGAACCACATGAGGCTCGTGGGGTAGCCCGGGATGTTACCGCACTGCCCACAGCTCTTGTGGTGCCAGAGCTGGTTGGTGGGAATGCGCTTCTTCCAGCCGAAAAGGGTCTCCACCTCCACGGGCTTGTGGGCATCGGTGATGCGGTGGACGATGATCTCGCCCTCCTTCTCCAACTCCCACATGTGCTCACGGATGTCGTCCATGCGCTCGCCCAGATCCACCGTGCGCCGGTCCACGTGACTGCGCACCCAGGCCGTCGCCGCCTCGGCCTCCTCGGCCTTCAGATTCGTATCCTGAAAAAAGGCACCGTGCCCAGCCACCCCTTGCTGCGTCGTGTTCTCACTCATATCCGTCACTCCTTGCTGACCCCGCGGGTCGCCAATCGTCGTTACCGGTTGCTCTGTCCTTTTTATAGTTGATCATTATGCTCCACTTATGTTCCCTTGCCAAACCCAATGCTCTATGCTCGTCCACGTCTGCATACGCACGAGGTACGTCCATGGCCATCGAGGATCCCGCCGATTTTGCCGCCATAGCGCATCGCTGTGCCCGCTGGTACGCGGAGCCCGCCATCCGCGCCAAGGGCTGGGCGAGCAATCTCTTTTGGCGCAGTCCGGGGCTTGAGCCGGAGTCCTTGCGGGTGGATGCGCTGGAGCTGGAGGTGTTGTTCAGCGCTCTGCTGGGCTGCGCCGCGGAGGGAGAGGCAGCCTTGGAGCGACGAGAGCCTGGTCGAGCGGCCTTCATTCGTCGTTCCATCGCCCACGGTGAGTTGCCGCTGCTACGCTTTCGTGCGGCTCCCAGTCCTTCTGCGTGAGCGGGGTGGATACCGTCGCGCTGCTGTCGCGTCAGCCGGAGCTGTACTCGACGCGGCGGCTGCAGCAGGCCCTGGAGGACCGTGGTTTTGCGGTGCTCCGACTCGCCCCCGAGGAGTTCATCCTTGGTCTCGATGGGGAATTTACCTGGCGCCACCGCGACGTCGGCGTGGTCGAGGTGGCAGCGGTCCTGCCGCGGGTAGGCAGTCCCCTGACGCAGCTCGGCGCGCGCATTCTCCGCCATTTTGCGGCCCAGGGCAGGTACTGTCTGAACGATGCCGATGCCCTGCTGGCGGCCCGGGACAAGTTCGGCTCTCTGCAGATCCTGCAGGCGGCTGGTCTACCGGTGCCCAGAACCGCCTATTTTGCCCACGCCAGCCAGAAGGAAGCGCTGCTCGATACCCTAGCGCCGCCGGTGGTCGTAAAGCTCCTGTCGGGTTCGCAGGGGGTTGGAGTAAACCTCGCGGAGTCGCGAGAGGTGGCCAGCGCGCTCCTGGATACCCTGTTGCACCTGCAGCACGAGGCCATGGTGCAGGAGTTCCTGCCGGGGCGCAGCGATCTGCGGGTCATCGTCCTGGGCGATCGGGTATTGGCCGCCATGGAGCGCCGGGCGTCTGCGCAGGACTTCCGCAGTAACCTCCACTGCGGCGGTCAGGCGCGCGCCTGGGATCTGGGGGTTCTGGACGCGCAGGTACAGGAGCTCTCCCGGCGTGCCAGCGCCGCCCTGGATCTCGACTTTGCCGGCGTGGATCTGATGCGTGCCGCTGACGGTAGTCTGCGGGTACTGGAGGTGAACCCGGTACCGAGCCTCGAGGGCATCGAGAAAGCTACTGGGGTGGATGTCGCCGCCGCCGTGGCGGCCTGGATGCATCTGCAACTGGAAAGCCGGGGCCGCGCGGCATAGCCTCCACGGTGCTGCGAATGCGTGCCTCCAGCAGTGCCGTGAAACGGGCGTTGGAGTCGCTCACGGGCACGACGGGGCCAAACTCCAGCCGGACCGTGCCGGGATACTTGCGCCACTGTCCCTTGGGCCAGAAGCAACCGCTGTTGAGGGCGATGGTCTGAATGGGCACGCCGCAGGTCCGGGCAAGCTGGACCGCGCTCTGGTGGAAGCGGCCCACCTCGCCACAGGCCTGGCGGGTACCCTCGGGAAAGATGAGTACGGGCAGTCCTGCTTCCAGGCGTTTGCGGCCCTCGCTGAGGACCTGCTCCAGAGCCTTGCGCCCGGCCTCGCGCTGGATGGCGATGGGCCAGGCCAGGGGCAGGGCCCAGCCGATCACGGGCAGGCGCAGGAGCTCCGCCTTGAGGACCACCGCCATGCGCGGAAAATAGCGCCACAACAACAGGGTTTCCAGGGCCGACTGGTGATTGCAGACGAGTACCACCGGACGATCCCGGGCGGGCGCCTCACCTTGGACGTCGACGCCGATGCCGCAGCTCCAGGATAACCAGCGAGCCCCAACCCGAGCCCAGAGACCACAGAAGGCAATGCGCTGGGTTCGGCTCAGAAGCAGCCAGGCGAGTGGCGTCAGGGGCGCATAGGCCAGGGTCCAGAGGGTAAACCCGACATAAAAGAGTGTGCTGCGCAGCACCATGGACAGGCCCACGGCGCTCAGTGCCCGAGGATCGACTCGACGGCCTCGGCAAGATTGGCATACACGGGTACGCCCATGGCCTCGGCCTCGCTCCGGGCCCCTTGCCCCTTGCCCGTAAGGACCAGCAGGGGACGGGCCCCGGCGGCGCGGGCGGCGTGCAGATCGCGCAGGCTGTCGCCCACAGCGGGCACCTGACTCAGCGAGATCTGGAAGCGCTCGGCAATTTCCAGAAAAAGTCCCGGCAGGGGCTTGCGGCAGCTGCAGCCGGCTTCGGGGTGGTGGGGACAATAGAAGATGGCGTCTATGCGCCCTCCCACCGCAGCCAGTTCACGTCGCATGCGGGCGTGAATGGCATTGAGGGCACGGATGTCGAAGAGTCGCCGACCGATGCCCGACTGATTGCTGGCGACGGCTACCAGGTAGCCGGCACGCTTGAGGCGGGCGATGGCCTCGAGGCTGCCGGGTATGGGACGCCACTCCGCCGGCGATTTGATGTAGGCGTCGCTGTCCTCGTTGATGACGCCGTCGCGATCGAGGACGATGAGCTGACTCACGAACGGCCCTGCAACAGGGAGAAATCGGCGATCTGTAGGAAGCTTTTCTGGATCTGCGCGAGCAGGGCCAGACGATTGGCGCGCAGGCGGGCATCCTCACAGAGGACGAGGATCTCCTGGAAGAAACGGTCCACCGCCGACCGCAGACCGGCCAGCAGGTCCAGGCTGGCGGCAAAATCCCCGGCGGCAAGCAGAGGGATCAGCGCCTCCTGCAGTGCCGAATACTCGCGCCACAGGGCAATCTCGGCCGGCTCCTGAAGACGATCGGGGTTGCACTGCGGCAGGCTGCCAAGATCTTCCTTGCGCAAGAGGTTGTTGATGCGCTTGATCAAGGCCGCGAGGGCATCGGCGGACTCGTGCAGGCGCAGGAATTCGGCAAGGCTCTCGAGGCGCCGCCGGGCGGCGATGGGATCGTCGCCGGCAACGGCGAGGACGGCCTGAATCTGGTCGGCGGCGAAACCCTCGTCGCGCAGCAGTACCCGCAGACGTTCCTGCACGAAGGCCCACGCCGACTCCGTTACCGCTTCGGGATCGGCAAGGTGGAGGGACGCCCCATAGCCATCGGCAGCCGCCCGCAGAAGTTGGCGTAGCGACAGCCCGCTGCCCTCCAGGGCGATACGCAGTATCCCCAGTGCCGCCCGGCGCAGACCGAAGGGGTCGCGGTCGCCGCTCGGGATCTGGCCGATGGCGAAGAATCCCCACAAGGTATCGGCCTTGTCCGCAAGGGCCAGAATCCGCCCGAGAGGAGACTCCGGCAGGGGATCATCGCGACCGGCGGGACGATACTGTTCGGCTATGGCCGTGGCGATGGCCTCGTCCTCGCCGTCGTGACGGGCATAATGTCCGCCCATGATGCCCTGCAGCTCGGGGAACTCGCCCACCATGCCCGTCAGCAGGTCGGCCTTGCACAGGCGTGCCGCGTGCGCTGCCGCCCGGGGATCGAGGCCAAACGCTACCGCCAGACTGCGGGCCAGAGCCTCCAGGCGATGGCTCTTCTCGGCCATGCTGCCGAGCCCATCCTGGAAGAGCAGGGCATCGAGCTCCGGCAGACGACTCGCGAGGGACCGGCGCCGGTCCTGATCCCAGAAGAAGGCGGCGTCGGCCAGACGCGCCCGCAGGACGCGATCGTTGCCCCGGACGACGACCTGGGGATCACGGCTGGCGATGTTGGCGATGAACAGGTAGTGCGGGGCCAGCCGACCATCGCCACCGCGCAGGGGCACGTAGCGTTGGTGCTGTACCATCACCGTGCGCAGTACGGCCTCGGGAACCCGAAGATAATCGGGGTCGAAGCTGCCGGCCAGGGCAACGGGCCACTCATTGAGTCCGGTGATCTCATCGGCGAGGGCGTCGTCCAGCAGGGCCTGCGCTCCCAACTTTTCGGCAAGGCAGCTCAACTCCCGAAGAATATGCTGGCGCCGTTCGTGCCAGTCTGCCCGTACCTTGGCCTCGCGGAGCAGGGTCGGGTAGTCGCGCAGCACGGGCAGGGGCACCGCCTCGGGGTGGTGCACGCGGTGGCCGCGACTGGCAGCACCAGCTTCCAGACCAAAGCTTTGCCAGGGCAGGACCTGGGATCCCAGGCGTAGGACCAGCCAGCGCACGGGACGGGAAAACCGGTCATCACGCTCGCCCCAGCGCATGCGTTTGCGCAAGGGCAGCGTTTGCAACCAGCGTTGGGCGATCCCGGGCAGCAGGCGCGCACTGCTCTGCGCTGGTGTGACGACGCGAAAGGCCAACACCGGTCCTTTGTCCGTGGCCAGCTCCTCGAGCGCGTCGGGGGCGACGCCACAGGAACGGGCGAAGCCCAGGGCGGCGGCGCTGGGTTGACCGTCTGCGGTGAAGGCACGATCGAGGCTGGGGCCGCGGCGCCATTCTTCGCGGGCCTGGGTTTCCAGAGCCAGATCCTCCACCAGGAGGGCCAGACGGCGCGGTCCCACGAAGCCGTGGACGACCCCAAAGGCGATCCCGGCCTCATCCAGAAGGCCCTGAAAAATCTCGGGCGCCGCCTGCAGCAGGCGGGGTTGCTCCTGCGCGGGTAATTCCTCGCAGCCGATTTCCAGGAGGAGGTCCTCAGACGGTCGCATGGGTCCTCCGCAGCAAGGGGTGCCCCAGTTCTGCCCGAGCGTCGGCATAGACTTCGGCGACGGCACGCGCCAGATTGCGCACCCGCCCTATGTATCGGGCGCGTTCGTTGACGGCGATGGCGTGGCGGGCGTCCAGCAGGTTGAACGTATGCGAGCACTCCAGCACCCGCTCGTAAGCAGGCAGGGGCAGACGCTGCGCCACCAGGGCGCGGCAGTCCGCCTCGCTGCGATCGAAGCGGTAAAAAAGATCTTCGACGGGCGCCAGCTCAAAGTTGTAGCGCGATTGCTCCACCTCATTCTGGTGGTAGACATCGCCGTAGCTCACCCCGGGCGTCCAGGTGAGGTCGTAGACACTCTCCACGCCCTGCAAATACATGGCCAGACGTTCCACACCGTAGGTGACCTCACCCATGACCGGACGACACTCCAGGCCGCCGACCTGCTGAAAGTAGGTGAACTGGGTAACCTCCATGCCGTTCAGCCAGACCTCCCAGCCCAGGCCCCAGGCCCCGAGGGTTGGCGACTCCCAGTCGTCCTCCACGAAGCGGATGTCCTGTAGGGCGGGGTCGATGCCGAGCTCTGCCAGAGACTGCAAATAGAGCTCCTGGAGATCTTCTGGGTTGGGCTTGAGGACCGCCTGAAACTGATAATAATGCTGAAGCCGGTTGGGGTTGTCGCCGTAACGACCGTCCGTCGGACGACGAGAGGGCTGGACGTAGGCCGCCCGCCACGGCTCGGGCCCTATGGCACGCAGGAAGGTGGCCGGATGAAAGGTTCCGGCACCCACGGGCATGTCCAGCGGCTGCAGGATGACGCAGCCCTGGCGGGCCCAGAAGTCTTGCAGTCGGCGGAGAATTTCCTGAAAGGTCATGAGCACCCCATGCGGCGAATGGGGCCGATTATGGCCCATGGGCCCGCGCTTTGGAAAGTCGCGCGCCTCAGAGCAATTCGGCGATCCCCGCGGCGGCGCGCTTGGCGTCCAGGAAGACGAGGCCGAGCTTGGCCTCCTTGCGGGCGATGACGGTAAGGACGGCATCGTGGCCGGCGTGGATGAGCAAGACGTAGCCGTTGTCGCCCTTGATCATGACCTGTTCCAGTTCCCCCCGCGCCAGCTCCGCGGCGGTACGGTCGCCCAGGGAGAGCATGGCTGCCGCCATGGCGCCGACGCGATCCTCGTCCATGTTGGCGGCGAGCAGGGAGGCGATGGTCAGACCGTCGGTGGAGATCACTGCCGAGGCCTCGATATCGGCCGACGAGCCGTTGAGGTCGCTGAGGATGGATTTGAGCATTTCTTCACGCATGGGATGACTCCTTGAAAAATCGGAACGGAATGGGGCGATCAGCGATAGCGGGTGTCGAGGGCCTGGACGAGATAGACGAAGGACTGATCCTGCAGTCTGGGTGTTCCACCGATGATGAGCATGAAACGCTGCTGGCCGACGAAGAGTGGCCAGAAACCCAGTTCGGCGTTACCCGCAGGATCCACCAGAGCCCAACTTTCGCTGTTGACGCGCAGATTGTTGCGCAGCAGGCGCCCGTGCCGCGATTGCAGGCTGATGAGGTCGGCGGACAGCCCGGCCAGTTCCTCGGCGGATTCGTGCGCAAAGCCCGCCGTCGCCAGATAAAAGCCATTCTCGTCGGCGAGCAGGGCCTTGCCGTGGTCCGAGAGCTGCCCCAGTAGCGGGGGAAGGAGATCCTCCAGGCGCTCCCGCGGTGGTCGCCGCGCCTCGGGATTGCCGCGCACGAGCCCCAGGCGCTGGAGGCGAAAGATACTGCGCAGGGCATCTTCCTCGTCGGCAAGCTGTGTCCAGCGCTGGGCCATCGCCACGGAGAAGGGGGCGGTGTTCCCTTCGCGGAGGATATTGAGCAGAATGCTGCGGTTGCCACCGGGCTCGGGGCTGGAGACGGCATAAAAGACGCCGGCGGGGGTGATCTCGGCAAAAAGAGGATCCGCGCTCACGGCCAGTTCGATGCTCATCTGCCCGCCCCGATGCCCGGATCGATGGAGTAGAGCAGGGCAAGCACCAGATTCTTGACGTCTTCCTTGTTGCGGCCGTCTACCTCGAATATGGGCGGGACGGGATTGAGCATGCGCAGATCCGCCGTTACCTCCGGCAGCATGTCGGCATAGTCGCGCGGACTCGGTCGGGCTTGCAGATCCGTTTTGGAGATGCCGATGACCACCGGCACATCGACGATATAGTCGCGGAAGGCGTGGAGGAAGAACTGCATGTCCTTCTTGGGATTCGGTCGGGTGTTGTCGAGCATCAGGATGAGACCGAGGCCACCCGTGGTGAGGATCTCCCACATGAAGTCGAAGCGTTCCTGCCCCGGCGTCCCATAGAGGTGGACCTTGCCGCCACCCTCGAGATTGAGGATACCGTAATCCATGGCCACCGTGGTGTGGCCTTTACGGTTGATGGTCATGTCCGAGGCCCTGGCATCGGTGGAGATGATGGGCACATCGGATAGTGCGGCAATGGCCGAAGTCTTGCCGACGCCAACGGGACCGGTAAAAACGATCTTGTTATCTTCCTTCATGGGAGCTCCTTTCTGTCATCGCTCCAATTTCCTCTGCCGGACTCATAGTCCCGCAATCTTGGCCAGAATCCTGCCGAGGAAGCCGCGCCGGGGCGTTGCCTTCGCGCTCTCCTCAGCACTCGCGCCAGCGTCTTCCGGCTTCTTGCTGGCGCTTGCGCTGCTTTCTTTGCCATAGCGGAGCAATTCCAGGCTGTCGGCAGCCGCCAGGAAATTGAAGAGGTCCGAGGGCTGTACCTGCAGTATCTTGACGGTGAGGATGGGGGAGGCGGGCGATCGGGCAAAGAAGGCGGACAGGCGCAGGGACTCGGGCAGGACAGGCAGACGGGTGAGGTTGGGCCATTGCCGTAACTGTACGACGCCGTTGAGGGGGATGCGCTGGCTGAGGCGTCCACGGGCCGACCACGCCGCTACCTGCCACAGGAGTGCCTGCAGAGTGAGTTCGCGTTCCTCACGGGGGTCCAGCCCATCGCTGGTTTTCAGGGCACGCAGGTGCAGCGCCTCACCCTCGCTACACAGGGTCTGGATGTCCGCATCCCCCAGCGTCGTGCGCACCCGGTCTGCTTCGGGGTCGAGGATGAAAACGAGGTCATCGCGACCGCGCGTGATGGCCGCGGGGATCTTGTCCCGGCGCACACGCAGGAGCAGACCCAAGAGTCCGACCTCGGGGTCGAAGGTGCGCACGCTCTCGGGCAGCAGGGTGACGACGGGTGGCGGGGCCGGGCGGGGTGGTACTTCATTGGCCGCTATGTCCTGCCGGGCAGGAGAGGGCACGGTCTGCGGCGTCGGACGCTGGTGGGCGGGGTCGGCAGGCGCGACCGGTTGCGCCGGCGCCGCCACCAGCGGCTCGTGGGTGGCAGCGCTCGGTGTTTGCGGAGGGGCTTTGGGCGCTTGCGTCTGCGTGAGCAGCGCTTCCAGTGCCGGAAAGAGGGTTTCCATCCGGATGGGCTTGCGCAGCACGGGCCAGGGCTGGGCGGTTGTCGGATCGACGCTGGTGCACAGCACCGGAACGCCCGGATGTTCCCGAACGAAGTCTTCGAGCTGGGCCGCTGCCTCGGGGCTGTCCAGATCGGCCACTGCAAGGTCTGCAGGCTCCGTTTCCCCCGCCTCCAGCAGCAGGAACTGTCGCTTGCTGTACATCTTGAACGCCATCCGGAATACCGCCGACTTGCGTCCGTCCATGCCGATGGCTTGCACTTTCAGGCACTGTTTTGGTGTCTGTGGATTCATTACTCGAGTTTCCTAGACGGTGTGGCGTTGCCGACGCGAAAGGCGTTCGGCAAGGTGATACATCTGACGCACGACGGCCTCACCCGGGGGATGCGGACTGGCAAGGACCTTCTGGGTGAATTGGGCAAATCGCTCCGGAGTCTCCATACGCTCGTACATCTCCAACAGCAGGGGGTAGTAGCGCTCGCGCTCGGGTTTGGCGAGGACGGCTCCCTCGAGCAGGGTGACGGCTTCCTCCACCTGACCGTATTCCAACAGCGCATTGAATTCCGCGAGAATGCTGTCTTTGTGGGAGTCGTCCTTGACTATCTCGTGATCCCGACGCAGTTGCTCTTGAACCAGCGCCGGACTGCTGAGGGGGATGGCCTTGGTCGGCAGATAGATTCCGCCTTCGTCGGCAAGGGCAGCCAGCCGTCCGGGGGCTGCTTCCGTCGCGGCAAGGGCATCCCAGAGCGGCAGGTCGGCCAGGGTCCTGCCCAGGTGCAGGAGGCGCTGGCGCAGGGCCTGCCCCGCTCCCCACAGGGTTACGTACAGAAATACCAGGGCCCGCCCGTAATCCTCGGCCCGCCGTTGCCGGTAGGTGAGCTCGAGGAGCTGCACCTGAAGGCCGATTTGACGGGGTCGCAGCAGTACCCAGCGCCACAGCAGGGCCTCGGCCTTTGCCCGTTCACCCGCTTGCAGGAGCAGCGCCACGGCCCGCTGCGGCGACTCCATGGCGGCGATGATGTCGATCTCGGCATCGTCCAAGGTAAGCACCTGCGCCGGACCATGCACGAGCTGCGCGGCGGTGGTCTCGTGCGGCACCGGCCGATCGTCGGCATGTCCCGATTCCCGTTGGGTAAAGCCATCCAGGAGGATACCCTGCAGAGACAGGGGCTCGGGATGGACGATGATCTGCTCCAGATTACGCTGCGTGTCCGCAAGGAGCGGGCTGCCGCTGGTTTGCGGCGCGGCTGCTGGGCGCCGATCCTCGGGCCGTCGCCGACGCAGCTCCCGATCGATGTCGGCGTTGTCCAGCCCCAAGGTGGACTCGCCCAGGACGCGCAGACCAAGATTCTGCGCATCGCGCTCGAGGCCGAGAAAGATCCGCTCGCGCAACTCCTCCGGCGGCGTGAGTCCCGCATCGAGGCCTGTCTCCAGGATTTCGGCGTAGGCGTCGATATCGGGAATCTCGAGATAGATATCCAGCAGTCGACGCCTCTGCGCCCGATCCTCAGGGTGATGATCCACGTACCAGCGCAGTGCCGTTGCGGCCTGTTCCAGGTGACCATAGGACAGGTAGATCTCGACCTCGTCGAAGAGCGAGACCTCCTCGACGCGCGCGGCGCGCGCCGACCCGCGTTGTGCCTGGGGCATCGGCACCGGTGTCGGCGCGGTGCGTGGTGGCGAGGCCGGCTCGCGCACACCCCGGTCCTTCGCGGGCCTGCTCCCCTGCCGCAAACCGCGGCTCTGCCGCCACTTCCACAGCACGGCCGCCACGAGCATGGCGCCGAGGAGGAGGATGAGGATCTGGCTGGTCAGGGGTAGGGACATGGGGACCGCGGGATTCCGTTATCGATGGCCTGGATAGGGCCTTAGTTAGTTGCTTTCATGGCCCTGTCAACGGCTGCGTGGGGTTCCGGTGGTCTCGTTCAGAAGCTCGGCAATGCTGAGCAGGCGCTGGCTGCTCGCGCGTTCGCCGGCCTGCCCGACAGCGAGGGCGGCGTATTCCCGGAAAAATTGGGGAAGGGCGGCGACCACCCGCGGCAGACGCTCTCGACTCACCTTGGCCAGATGCCAATCCGCGCGCAGCGTCCCCGTGGGCGATGTGGAGCAGACGGCAACCCCCCAGGCGTGTACCGCGCCGGTCCAGTGGTGATCCGCCACGCACAGACGCTGAGCATCGCCCTGGCGGCCAATACCCACACTGGGACCGAGGTGCGGAATCTGCAAATCCTGGGCAAGCTGCCCGACGAGGTGTTCCAGCCGACCCAGTGCGTCGCGAAGGCGCTCCTGGGCCAAGGGTGTGCCGTACAGGTGTTCGCGCAGCTCCAGTAAAAATGGTGATTCCATTGCCTTCCTCTTTTTCGTTACAATTGTGCACCCCAGTGTCAGGCCTGCCAATGCCCGCCGCATTGGTGCCTTGCGCTGCAGCCGCAAAACCGAGGTTTTGAATGCTTAAAAAAATTCTGCGTCCCTTTCTGGCTTTCCTTTTCGCCGGACTCGTCGCGCCTGTGGCGCAGGCCAGTGTCTACACTTTGCCGCAACACGGCAATATCGTCGGTCGCCTCATGGCCGTAACGACCCATCGCGACGATACCCTGCTGGATATCGGCCGCTTCTACGATGTCGGTTACGACGAGATCGTCGGCGCCAATCCCGGTGTGAATCCCTGGTTGCCGGGTCAGGCCCGTAAGGTGGTGATTCCCTCGGAGTATATCCTGCCGCCAAAACCCTGGACGGGTATCGTCGTCGATATCCCAGCACGGCGCCTGTACTACTTCCCGGCAGACCGCCACGTGGTCTTCACCTATCCCGTGGGCGTTTTCCTGCCCGGATGGAAGGAATCCCTGACCACCACTTCCATCATCCAGAAATTCAAGATGCCCGCCTGGAATGTTCCCAAAAACATTCACGCTTGGTTCGAAAAAAAGTTCCACATGGATATTCCCTGGTACTGGCCGCCGGGGGCCGAGAACCCCATGGGTGAGCTGGCCATGGAAACGGGATTGTCCGGGATCTTCATCCACGGAACCTATCATCCCTGGGGTGTGGGGATGCGGGCCAGTCAGGGCTGCTTCCAGATGTATCCGGAGAATATCGCCCAGCTTTTCCCCATGGTGCCGGTGGGGACGCCCGTGCGCCTCATCGACCGACCCTACCTGGTGGGCGTGCGCGACGGCCAGGTCTATCTGCAGGCCTTCAAGCCGCTCCATGCCTACCACAAGGCTGGTCCCAGCGACCTGCAGCGCGCCGTGGTGGACATCAAGGATTTCATGGCAGAGCACCACATCCACGAGGCCATCGATTGGGCGCGGGTGCGGCGCATGGTGGCCGAGCACAATACCGTGGCCCTGCCCATCGGCGTACATGCGCCCAGTTACGAAACGCTGGCGGCAGCGCTGCCGGCCAAACCCTACGCCTACGCGCCCTATGGGCCCTCGGCCAATGGCGCGGCGGTACCGCCACCCTTGCCCCTGGCCAAGCCGGAGGAGCGGGTGCAGGTACAGGTCACGCTCCCCGATGCCTAGCACGATCACTGAGCAGCGTTGGCTCGACCGCGTACCCAGCCGCGCTCCTGCAGATGAAGCCAGAATAGGCCCAGATATTCGTGGATGGCCTCACTGCTGGCCTCGAGATAGATAGCGCGCGGCAGCCAGGACTCGTAGCCAGAAGTCAGGCCGCGATCGAGTCGGTAATCGCAGGGCACAGGCACGGGATCGAGACCGGCGCGACGAAACCAGGCCATGGCTCTGGGCATGTGTAGGGCCGAGGTCACCAGATAGACGCGGTGGATGCCTTTTTGCGCCAGCAACTTGCTGCTATCGAAGGCGTTGGCGGCGGTGTTGAAGGATCTGCCCTCGATCCAGATGGGGTTGTGGACGGCAAAGCTCTCCCGCAGCAGCCGCGCCATGGTGGTGGCCTCCGGGGGCGCACCGAAGCGCGGCGCGCCACCGCTGGTGACGATGGGCAAGGCACTTTGTTTTGCGAGCTTGGCAGCGGCCTCCAGGCGCATCAAGGTTCGCGCATTGGCCATATCGCCACCGTCCCCCGGCGGCCTCGCCACCTCACCGCCTCCCAGAACGACGATGGCACCCACTCCGGGTTGCGGGTGCAGCAGGGGCGGGTAGCGGTTTTCCAGGGGCAGTACCAGCCAGCGTGCCCCGACTCCGGTGGCGCTGAGGTAGAGTCCAACACCGGCGGCAAGGAGCAGCGACCAGCCCAGTGCCCGCACCCCCAGGGCAAGCAGGGCAGCCGCGAGCAGCGCGAGCGCCAGAAAGATACCCGGCGGTTGCAGCATCGCCGATGCCAGCGTCAGGAGCAGCGTGTGTGGCAACACCGTGTCCCTATTCGTCTGCCCGCCACTCGCGGAAACTGTGTTCGGCGTGGTAGGAGGAGCGGACCAGCGGGCCGGCGGCTACCTGGCTGAACCCCATGGCCAAGGCCTCGTTTCTGAGTGCTGCAAATTCCTCGGGCGGCACATAGCGCTCCACCGGCAGATGGTGCCGGGAGGGGGCAAGATACTGCCCCAGGGTCAACAGATCGCAGTTCGCTGCCCGTAAGTCCTGAAGGACAGCCCGAATCTCGTCCAGGCTTTCACCAAGGCCCAGCATCAGGCCCGACTTGCTGGGTACCTGTGGCTGGCGCGCCTTGAAGTCCCGCAGCAGTTGCAGGGAGTGGCGGTAATCGGCGCCGGGGCGGGCGCGCGGGTAGAGGCGCGGCACCGTCTCGAGATTATGGTTGAAGACGTCGGGGGGGGTGGCGCCGAGGATATCCAGAGCCACCGCCGCGCGACCGCGGAAATCGGGCACCAGGATCTCGATGTGCAACTGCGGACAGCGCGCCCGCAGGGCCCCGATGACGGCGGCAAAGTGCGCTGCGCCACCGTCTCTCAGATCGTCGCGGTCCACCGAGGTGACGACCACGAAACGCAGCCCCATGCGCGCGACGGTCTCTGCCAGATGCTCCGGTTCTTCGGGGTCCGGAGCCTCGGGGCGCCCATGGGCCACATCGCAGAAGGGGCAGCGCCGGGTGCACAGATCCCCCAGGATCATGAAGGTGGCCGTACCGGAACCAAAGCACTCTCCCAGATTGGGGCAGGAGGCCTCCTCACAGACAGTATGCAGCTTCGCGTCGCGCAGAATACCCTTGAGGCGGTCCACTTCCGGAGAGAGGGGAGATGTCACCCGGAACCAGTCTGGCTTACGCTGCCGAGGCACACTCTCGGCGACGATGGGAATGGGGTTGCGCGCCACCTTGTCGCGCCCGCGTTGCGCCCGCCCCGTGCCATCGGCATCGTGGGCGGCGCTCATACCCCACCCCGCTGTATGGGGCGGCCCAGCCGCCGCGCCAGGGCATCCATCAGCGCCTTGGGAATGCTGGCTTCGTCCCAGTCCGGTGCAAGGTCATGGATCTGAGTCACCACGAGGCCTTGCTGTCCGCAGGGCGTGATCCGCCCGAAGGGCTCGAGGTCCATGTGCACGTTGAGACTCAGACCGTGATAGCTGCAGCCCTTGTGGACTTTGAGGCCAACGGAGGCGATCTTGGCGCCGTGGACGTAGACTCCGGGAGCCTCGCTGCGGGCGGTAGCGACGATGGCATGGTCTGCCAGCAGGTCGATCACGGCATTCTCCAGGGCGCTGATGAGATCGCGAACACCGATACCCATACGCCGGAGATCCAGCAAGGTGTAGACGACCCATTGCCCAGGGCCGTGGTAGGTGACCTGACCGCCGCGATCGCTGCGGATGACGGGAATGGATCCGGGATCGACGACATCCGTTGGATCGGCATTGCTGCCCAGGGTGATGACGGGCGGATGCTGCAAGAGCCAGATCTGGTCGCCGGTCACGGCATCGCGTTGGCGCGTGAATTCGCGCATGGCATCGAGTACCGTGAAGTAGGGAAGCAGACCCGGCCAGCAGCGCAGGGCGATGGGGGAGTTCACAGGCACAGGATGACCCCCTCGATATGGCTTACGGCCGCGTACACGGCCCGTAACTGGTCGTCGCTCTCCACCATCAGAGAACAGGTCACGGCGTGGTAGTTACCGGCCCGGCTCGGTCGTACCGAAAAGGCCGAGTCCGGCAGGCTTGGAGCATGTGGTGCCACGGCCCTGCGCACCGCTGCGAGCAGGTCATCGCTCTGACCAATGACCTTGACGTGGTGGAGGTGGGGATAATCCCCGCCAAAGGGGTCGCCGGATTCCAAACCTGTCGCGGTCATCTGCTCTCCTCATAGACCTGTGCTGGGCTCTGATCCGAGCCCGACCTCATGTCCCCATGGTAGAGCTTCACCGTCCGGGGGTGAAGCCCTGGCCGCATCACAGGGCACTCTGTATGCGGTACCACTGTCGCGCGAGCCAGCCGGCCCGATCCACCGGGACCAGACTAACCAGAGGTACGGTCTGTAGTGTCTGACCGTGCAGGGAAAGGATCATTTCGCCAACGACGCCGCCCTTGGCTATGGGCAGGGAGCCGGCCGGCTTCCAGACGATGCGCCTGTCCAGTTCATCCAGCCGCCCACGCGGCACGGTGACGATCACCTCGGTGGCCACAGCGACGGGCACACGCATGGGCGACAGGTTGGGATCGCGAATCTCGCCCACCTCGGTCATGGGTTTGTAGAGCTCGTGATCCTCAAAAAAGCGGTAGCCGTAGTTGAGCAGGGATTCCACCGCATTGGTGCTGCCAGACCAACTTGGCCCGCCCAGGACCACGGCAATGAGACGTCGGCCATTGCGTTGTGCGGTAGCGTCGATGCAGTAGCCGGATTCGTCGGTGAGTCCCGTCTTTAGACCGTCGACGCTGGGGTCGCGAAAGAGCACGGGATTCCAGCTGCGCTGCGTGATCTTGTTGTAGGTGTAGGATTTTTGCCGGGTGATGGCGATCACCTGGGGATACTGTTGAATCAGGGCACGACTGAGCTTGGCCACATCCAGGGCAGTGGTATAAAGGTTGCTGTCGGGAAGACCGTTGACGTTGCTGTAGTGGGTGTTGTCCAGGTGCAATTGTCGGGCAGCATCGTTCATCAGGGTGACAAAGCCGGCCTGGCTGCCGCCGACGGTCTCGGCCAGAGCCACGGCGGCGTCGTTGCCCGAATCGATGAGCAGGCCGTGGAGCAGCTGATCCACCGTCACCGGCAGGCCAGGCTGTATGAACATGCGTGAGCCGCCCGTCTTCCAGGCGGTGTTGGACACGTTCACCGTTTCGTCTGGTCGCAGGCTGCCGTTGGCCATGGCCTGATAGGTGAGGTAGGCCGTCATCAGCTTGGTGAGACTGGCCGGTGCGCGGTGCAGGTTCTCCTCTTTGGCGGCGATGATCTGACCGCTGTCGTAATCCATGAGCACGTAGCTGGCCACGGCGGGCAGGGCCGGCGCCGGGGGAATGGGGATCTGCGGCGTTGGCGTCGCCGCCAGGGAGATTCTGGCAAAGAGCGTGATCCAGATGGTGAGGAGCGCGATGGCTGCGCGACGGAACGGAACGGACATGGGATTCCTCAGGTGGACAAGAGCGTATGGACGGATTATTCGTGGAAACGAGGGTGGGAATGTACGGACATGAGCATACCCAAGCCGATGAGAAAGGTCAGCATGGCGGTGCCGCCGTAGCTCACCAGCGGCAGGGGCACCCCCACCACCGGCAGGATGCCCGTCGTCATCCCCATGTTGATGAACACGTACAGAAAGAAAGTCAGGCTCAAGGTACCGGCGATGAGGCGACCGAAGCGGTCGCGACACTCGTAGGCAATGATGAGACCGCGCAGGACGATGAGCAGGTAGGTGGCCATGAGAAAGAGCACACCCACGAGGCCAAACTCCTCGGCGAAACCGGCAAAGACGAAATCCGTCTGCGCCTCGGGGAGGAAATCCAGGTTCACCTGGGTACCGTTGAACCAACCTTTACCGAAAATTCCGCCGGACCCGATGGCAATCATGCTCTGGATGATGTGATATCCCGCTCCCAAAGGGTCTCGCTGGGGATCGAGAAAGGTCAGGATACGCTCCTTCTGGTAGCCATGCAGGAAATGCCAGAGCACCGGACCGCTGATCACGGCCAGCAGGATCAGGCCGATGAACCAGCGTCGACGTACCCCGGCCAGCCACATGGTAAAGATTCCTGCCGCTCCAATCTGGGCCGCCGTGCCCAGATCCGGCTCTTTGGCAATGAGCAGGAAGGGCACGGAAATGAGGGCAAAGCCGCTCAAGGCCGCCTTCCAGCTCTGCACGTTCTCGGTCTGGGAGTAATAGTAGGCGAGCATCAAGGGCAGCGCGAGTTTCACGAGCTCCGAGGGTTGAAAGCTGATGGGGCCGACGCCCAGCCAGCGTTTGGCACCCAGATAGGTTCGCCCCGCCACCAGGGTGATGGCAAGGAGCGCGATTCCCAGACCGTAGAGGACGGGCGCCCAGGCGCGCAGACGCTCGGGCGGGATGTTGGCAACCCCCACCAATACCACGAGGCCGATGGCAAAACGCAGCAATTGGGCCAGGACCACGCGAATACTTTCCTGACTGCCGCTATAGAGCACGGCAAGGCTGATACCCATGAGCAGGAAGATCCCCGTCATCAGTGCAGGATCCAGATGGCTCAGGGCGCGACGTAGCGAAAATGGGTAGACGCTCATGGTTGGGCCACGGAATTGCCGTCCAGATACTGGTCGATGACCGCCTTGGCCACCGGGGCTGCGGCACTGCCGCCGTGGCCACCGTGCTCAACGATCACGGCGACGGCAATGCGCGGGTCACTGGCCGGCGCGTAGGCGATGAACAAGGCATGGTCGCGCAGGTGACGGCTATCGCTGCCGCCGCGGACGCGGCCATTGACGTCGCGTTCGGCGCGGCGTACCTGCGCAGTGCCGGTCTTGCCGGCGATATCGTGGGGATCGTCGGCCAGGATGTGGGCAGTGCCGCGGCGCACCACTGCCCGCATCGCCTCGTCCACGAGTTGTAACTGCCGTGGCGCGACTCCGATGGCCCGGGTCGCCACCGGTCGGTCGGCGCGTAGACGCAGGTCCGGCAGTCGACCATCGGCGGCAATGGCCGCCGTTGCCCGAGCCAGCTGTAGGGGAGTTGCGAGCATGTAGCCTTGACCTATGCCCATCATCACCGTCTGTCCTGTGTGCCAACGCTCCCGTCCATTCCGGGTGTTCATCCAGGCGGGGCTCGGCACCAGGCCGCGGCCCTCGCTGGGCAGATCGATGGCGGTGGACTGCCCAAAACCCATGTCCTGGAGACCTTGTGCCAAAGGTGTAGGACCGAGACGCAGGGCCAGCTGATAGAAAAACACATCGTTGGAGTCGCGAATCGCCGCCCGCAGATCCTGGCGCCCGTGCCCACCTGGCCGCCAATCGTAGTAGCGATGGGTCGTGCCGGGAATCTGAAAATAACTTCCCCCTGCCAGGGTTTCCTCGGGTCGGATTGCGCCATTCCGCAGCGCCACCAGCGCCACGAAGGGTTTGATGGTGGAGCCCGGTGGATAGTTTCCTGTAGCAAAGCGGTTGTTCAGGGGGTGCAGGGGGTCGTCTCGCAGGCGCTGCCACTCGGTACCATCGAGCCCCCGGACGAAGTCGTTCGGGTCGAAGCTGGGCGCTGAGACTGCCGCCAGCACCGCGCCAGTGCGCGGCTCAACGGCCACCACCGCACCCGAGTGGCCGGCCATGGCCGCTGCGGCGGTGCGCTGGAGATCCAGATCCAGGGTAGTATGCAGGTCCTCGCCAGCCTGAGCAGGACGCTCTTCAAAGCTGCCAACGCTGTTGCCGCGGGCATTGACTTCCACCTCCTGTACCCCAGGGACGCCGCGCAGGAGTGTTTCGTACTCTGCCTCCAACCCGCTTTTCCCCACCTGATCCAGGCCCGAGCGCACAAGGGTCGAATCCCGTGCCAGATCGCGCGCGTCGGGCCGACCAACGTAACCAAGCAGGTGCGCGAAGAGGGGACCATAGGGATACACCCGCTGCCAGCGGGTCTCGATCCGCACCCCGGGGAATCCTCCCTTGACCAGGGCAAAGCGTGCCAGTTCCGTGGCACTCAGGTTGCGGCGTAACACCACCGCCTGATAGGGGTGGGTGCCGCGGCGGTTGCGCAGGAAAGCCTGGTAGTCTTCCTCCGATATGGGCAACACCGCCCGCAGCGCCGAGACGGTTCTTGCAATATCGTCGACGGCTTCGGGGATCAGGGTCAGTATGTATTCCTGTCGATTGTCGGCCAGTACCCGACCGTGGCGGTCGAGAATCCGGCCGCGTACCGGTGCCAGCGGCAACACTGCCAGGGTATTGCGATCCGACTGCAGGAGGTAGCGCTCGTGGGCCTGTACCTGCAGGTGCAAGATGCGGCCAAGCAAAACGGTGCTCATCAATCCGATGAGGACGGCGATGAACAGCAGCCGCGAGGTGAAGAAGGCGCGCTCCCGCCCATGGATCGGCACCATCAGGAACGTCCTATCTGCCGGCGAAAGACCACATCCAGGAGGTAGGTCCACAAGGGCCAGAGCGCCGCCCCAAATGCCGGTCCCACCAACAGCGCCCAGTGCCAGCGTGGCGGCGTCGTCCACCCCTGCCACAGCCACACCACCAGACGCTCCGTCAGGAGCAACAGGAAGATGAAGAACAGTTGCTCCCAGGGGGGCAGACGACGTACCCGCGTCAGCCCCAGGTAGAGCAGGTATAGCATGACCACCAGTCCCATGGCATGGGCTCCCAGAACGTCACCGAGAATCAGATCCTGAAGCAGGCCGATCCCCCAGACGAGAGTGTAGCCCAGACTCCCGTTTCCGCCGATGGCCCAGTACAGCACCAGCAGTGCGACGAAATCGGGGTGCAGACTGGCGTATACCGGCCCAAAGGGCAGGGTCGTCGCCACGAAAGCAGCGAGGAAGGCCAGAATCCAGGTCAGGATCGTCACGATTCCGGATGACGCGTACCTGGCCAGAGCAGGAGCACGGTATTGAGCTGCCCCAACTGAACCAGGGGACGCACGCGAATCACCGCAAAAGCTGCATCCGTCGAGCGCTCCACCGAGGTGATGCGTCCCGCCGGCAGGCCGGCCGGAAAGCGTCCACCCAGGCCCGACGTGACCAGCAGGGTGCCGGGTTTCAGTTCCGTATCCCGAGCCTGAAAGGGCACGCGCAACTCCTGCAGATTCCCAGTCCCATCCAGCAACAAGGGGAGGTTGCCGTGCTCCGGACGGACCGGCAGGCTACTGTCCAGATCCGACAGCAGCGCAACCCGCGCATCCCAGGTGCTGACGGCCACCACCTGTCCCACTACACCACCAGGGGCCAGCACGGGCTGGCCGATGCGGATACCTGCGCGACTGCCAAGATCGATGACGATACTTTGATTGCTGGGGCTGAGGTCCTGGGCCACCACGCTGGCCACGGTCACCCGACCGGGAGGTACGGGAAAGCTGTCCAATAGGGCCAGCAACTGCCGGTTTTCACTGCGAACCAGGGGGAGGCTCACAAGCTCTTGCTGTGCCTTGGCAAGCGCTTCGCGCAAGCGGGCGTTTTCGCGCAGAAGCGCATCGCGGCTGCGGAGATAGTCCCGGCCCTCACGCCATAAGCGGACGAAGGCATGGTCCATCGCCAGCACCGGGCTTGCGAGGTAGAGCCCGATATTCCTGCTGTTGGGGTGGGTAGTGCTGTAGAAGCTCAGGGCAAGGCTCAGTATCGCCAGTATGCCGACACGCAGCAGGGATGGCAGAGGGCGGCGGAAGAAAAGGCCGACCATGACCGACTAGACCCGGAAGGTATCAGTCGTCCGCAAAGACTTCTCCAAGCCGTTCCAGCTCCTCCAAGGCCCGCCCGCCGCCGCGCGCCACACAGGTCAGAGGTTCCTCGGCAACGATGACCGGTAGACCCGTCTCCTCCATGATGAGGCGATCCAGATCCCGTACCAGGGCGCCTCCGCCCGTGAGCACCATCCCGCGCTCGGCGATGTCGCCGGCCAACTCCGGCGGGGTCTGCTCCAGGGCCAGTTTGATGGCACCGACGATGGCGCCCAAGGGCTCCTGCAGTGCCTCGAGGATTTCCGCACTGGTAATGGTAAAGGTCCTGGGCACGCCCTCGGCGAGATTGCGGCCCCGCACCTCCATGGTCACTACCTCTTGACCCGGGTAGGCACAACCGACGGTCTTCTTGATCTCCTCGGCGGTGCTTTCGCCGATGAGCATGCCGTAGTTGCGTCGGATATAGTTGACGATGGCTTTGTCCATCTTGTCGCCGCCGACGCGTACACTCTGGGAGTAGACCACTCCACCCAGAGCGATGACGCCCACCTCCGTGGTACCACCGCCAATATCCACGACCATGGAGGCCGTTGGTTCCGCCACCGGCAGGCCAGCGCCGATGGCCGCTGCCATGGGTTCTTCGATGAGGTGTACCTCGCGGGCTCCGGCGCTCTGGGCCGATTCGCGAATGGCCCGCCGCTCCACCTGGGTGGCACCGAAGGGCACGCAAACGATGATGCGCGGGCTCGACGAGAAGAAACGTTGCGGGTGCACGCGCTTGATGAAGTGCTTGAGCATCGCCTCCGTGATCTGGAAGTCGGCGATGACCCCATCCTTCAGCGGGCGAATGGCGGTGATATTGGCAGGCGTGCGCCCGAGCATGCGTTTGGCCTCCTCACCGACGGCCTGGATGCGGCGATTGGCGCCGTGGCGACCGGTGCGAATGGCCACCACCGAGGGCTCCGACAGTACGATGCCCTTGCCGCGCACGTAGATCAGGGTGTTGGCCGTCCCCAGATCCACCGCCAGATCGCTGGAGAAAAGTCCTAGGATTCTTTTGAATATCATCGGGATGTGAGTCCTACGGGTTGACTGGTCCAAGAGCCAGCGGAGGTCTGCTCAGGCAAGCTCTGCAGGGCCCTAGGCGTAAGACGCGCAGTCTAGCACGAGCCCTGCGCAAAGCCCAAGAGCCTGTAACTGTGGAGTTTTGGCTACGGTGTGCGCCATACGTGCCCCTGGACACGAAAAAAAAGCCGGCGTGAGACGCCGGCTGATGGCTCGTTACGGACAACTACTGCAGGAAGGTCTAGAGTTTGTACGCTTTCGGAAACGCAATGCCGTGATTGTTCTGCATGTCTTTGTTGAGTACCGGCAGATCGAGCTTTTTGACTTCCACATGCTTTTTGCTCTGCAACCAGTGGGAAAAAATCTCCCATACCGGCTTGCCCTCGACTTTCTGCATGGACGCCCAGCCGGCTACCTTATATTTCTTCGTGGCGGAAACGGCCTTGCCGCCAATGCGCAGGTTGCTGATGCGATGATAAATCTTTTCGTCGGGGTTGAAATCGTACTGAATATTGCCGACGCGGATCATATCACCGCCCTGCTGATAGTAGGGGTTTGGATTGAAAATGTTGTCGGCAACCTGTTCCATGATGTTTTTGATCTGCTCCCCGGTATACGCGTTGATGGTTGCCTGCGGGTAAGTAATGGCCGTCTGCCCCATGACGTCTTCCATGGTGATGGTCTCCCCCGGAAGTTTGCAGTAGCCCCAGCGGAAGCCCGGAGAAAAGGAGGCCTCGCAGTCCATCTCTTCGCGCAGAGCGTCGCAGAGCAGCTGGTCGAAGGTGCCGTTGAAGTTGTCGCGCCGATAGAGCAGGCTCGCGGTCGTGGCCAGCGGCTGGCTGAGCTTGTCCTTGTAGGGAGCGCGTACCTTCTCGATGTATGCTGCCATTTCCGCATCGGCTTTGATGAGGTTGGAAAAGACCGGGAGGTAATGAAAACGCCAACCCTTAAGCTTGCCTTTGCCGACATCGAGATCAAAACGGGCAAGAATCTTGCCATTGGTGCTGGTATTGATGATCAAGGTCTGATTCACGACGAAAGGTTTTGGCCCCATGATATCGTGGGTGTGACCACCGAGTATGATATCGATCCCCTTGACCATGGATGCCATCTTCTTGTCGACATCGGCACCGTTGTGGGAGAGTACGACCACGATATCGGCCTGATGCTGCTGGCGGACTTCGTCCACCATTTTCTGCATGTGTTCGGTGTGGATCCCAAAGCCCCAATCCGGAATCATATAGGCCGGATTGGCAATGGGAGTGAAGGGAAACGCCTGGCCGATGACAGCGATTTTGCGACCGCTGATCTCATGCACTCGGTAGGGTTTGAAAACCAGTTCCTGCCAGGTGTTACTGAAAACGTTCTGGGCGAGGAAAGCAGCCTTGAGCTCATTTTTGACCAGATGCTCGACGCGTTCCTGGCCAAAGGTGAATTCCCAGTGTCCAACGAAGTCGTCCACGCCCAGCAGATTCTGCGCACCCACCATGTCCGCCGCGTTGGTCCACAAGCTCGTGGCTGAGCCCTGCCAGGTATCGCCGCCGTCCAGCAGCAGGACCTTGTCGCCGCGCTCCTGGCGAAAGCGCTTGACCAGTGCGGCGATGTGCGCGTAACCACCGATCTTGCCGTACTTGTGGGCTAGGGTGTCGTAGTCCAGGCAGGAATAGGCATACTTGTACCTGGGATCGTTGCCGACGCCGTAGTAATCCAGCATCCATTTACCACAGAGGTGGGGCGTCTGGTTGAGGACGGAGCCTACGCCGATATTGGTGTCGGGTTCACGCCACCACACGGGCAAGAGCTGGGCGTGGGAGTCCGTCATGTGCAGTAAGGTCACGTTGCCATAGTCAGGTATGGTGTATGGGTCCTTATCGCTGCCCCAGGCGGCCTGTATCGCCCCAGGAGCAAAAAAACTGGCAGCGCCGGCTACCCCGAGCAACTGTAAGAAATCGCGTCGATCCAGATGCATGGTTAATTCTCCCCCGATTACAGACCGCCAGCGGCCGCCTGTTTCATTACGGAAATGATCTGTTTGTTCAATGCTTCGGCAACGCGTTTGGCTGCCGGATTGGTTGGGAAATACTTCAGTGCGTAGGTCGGTAGATAGGTCAACAGCATGAGTTTTCCCTGTTTTTCATAGAGCACGATCTTGCAGGGTGCAAAGGCTCCGAACTCGGGATCGGTATCGAGGATCTTGGAGCCCAGCACGAGATTGCACACTTCGTAGATGACGTAGGGACTCTTGCTCGGAATGCCGCGTTCCTGCAATCCCTTCTGGACATCCAGTGTACCGACGACATTCATGTTCTCGGCCTCGGCGCCACTTTGGATGCCCATCTGCACCTGGGCAGGAGTGACCCCTTTCTGTACGGGCACGACGTAGAGCGGAGAATCGGTATTTATCGGGGGCATCCCGGCGACGGGCGCCGGGACGGTAGCTGCGGCGGCAGCCAAGGGCAGCGTCATGGCACAACTCAGAGCGACGGCCGCAAGGCTTTTGTGGAGACGGCTCGGCATGGTGACCTTCCTTCAGCTATTGGCGAATGGATAAAACGGACTGTCGGTCGATCAGGGGCGATATCCCGGCACGTTGATCTTTATGCCGTTACTCAGATAGGCCATGAAATACTCGACATTGCGGTAATCGGTACTTTCCAGGGGTTGGGGCTGTGCGCCGACGTTCTTGTTACACCCCTGAATCCGTTTTTGCAGGGTATTCACCGCCGACCAGGCCGCGCGATAGGTGGGGAAATGTGCCGTCTCGCCTTGCAAGGGCGAAATGATCTGATCGCGCAGATATTTGCCGTCGTAAGCCATGTGGCAGGATGCACAGGAGAAACCCAGTTGACCGCGCTTCATGAAGTAATAGGCCTTGCCTTCCTGGAAGGCCTTGGTGGCTCCCGGTCCTTCCACCTTGACCGCCACGGGCATCCCATTGGAGAGGGAGGTGAGGTAGGTCTGCAGCGCGATCATGTCGGCACTGCCGTATTTCAGCGGTTCCTCGCCGTTGGCCACGCGACAGGCATTGATACTGGTGGCAATGGTCTCCACCTGATGAGTCTTGTTGTCGTACATGGGATAGTGGGCGGCCACGCCCTTGCCGCCGTTGGGGTAACAGCTGGCATAGGTCTTGCCGTTCTTGAAGGGCTTCTCCCAGAGCTCCTTACCCGTAGACAGGGTGAGATCCCCCGGGTTGAACTGCATGGCCTCCTGATACTGACTGTACAGTTCGGGACTGAAGGCATAGGCACCCAGTGCATACTTGTCGAAGGGTAGATCCGGGTGCTGCTGTTTGAATAACTCGCGGGATTCTTTGAGGGTCTGCGCCGGAGAGGTCTTCAGGTTACCGATGTCCCACCAATTGACGGCCTGCGCACTCCCCGCAACGCCCATGAGGGCTCCCAAAGACAGCGTGAAAAACCAGTTCTTCATTGTCCGTTTCCTCCTCGAGTCGGGTACCGCGACAAACGCAGTACCGTCTTCTTTAGCTCACCGTCAGCTTGGACTCCGCACTCCAGACGCCATTCTGATTGTCCTTCCAGACCATCTTCAGTGTGCCGCTTTTCTCGGCCCGCATCTTGAAGGCCAGGTAGGGATTGGCGCTGACCGCCGTGCTCCAATCGATGTCCAGCAGCTTTGCACCATCAAAGGTGACGCTGACGGTCTGAATGAAGTGGGCAGGGATGGGTTTACCCTCCTTGTCCTTGGTCAGGCCCGTGGTCATGGGATTCATGATCAGGGAGCGGACTTCCACCATCTCCCCCTTCTTGGCGCTGTTGGCCATACGGATCATGGGGTTACCAATATTGTCTGCCATGCTGTCGTTCCTCGTGAATGCTCGATGAAATGGTTGTTGCCCGGTTTATCAACCGCCACAACCACCGATGGTGACCTTGACCTCACGCGGGGCAGAGGCCATGAACTCACCCTTGCTGGTCTTGGCAATGACCCGTACGTTGTCGGTCTTGGCCATCTTGATGCGCTGCTGGAAATAGGCGGCACCGAGACCTGGGGTGAGATCGAACTGGCTGGCCAGCGGTGTGGGGTTGTGGTCCACGAAGAGCCAGACGGTGCTGACGTAATCGTCGGCGGTCATGGGCGAGTCGATTTCGATGGTGACAGGCACGGCTCCACCGTTTTCGGCAATGGTGGGTGCCGTGAGCTTCACCTTGGGCGATACGGGGACGTTGTTCTTGCCGACACTGGCGGCCATGGCCTGATCGAGGGCCTTGGCGTCAAAGGCCTTGGCCGGCCAACCGGCGACGTTGTCGGCGAGGGCGGCTCCTGAGCGGAGCAGGGCGCCACCGGCCAGGGTGACCGCAGCTCCCGCAACGAGGCTTGTGCCGATAAATTGGCGACGCTGAATAGTTTTCTTCATGGAAGGTCTACTCCTGATTAAGGGGTTCAATTCAAGGACCAGAGGTAATCCGCCACCTGCTGCAATTCTTTTGGTGTCAGAACATCATTTTTGCCAAATTGTGGCATATTGGCGTAGGGGAATAGTTTTTCCGGATCCGCCAAAAAAGCCACGAGTTTTTCTTTGGTCTGGAACATCTGCTGGAAGGTTACTCCCTTCATGGGAAGGGCAGGGGCGACATTGCCAGCCTGGGAGCCACCCGGTAAAGCGTGGCAGGCGAGGCAATTTCCCTTTTCCCGATCAAAGGCAATAGCCCGACCTGCTTCGATGTTGCTCTGTGCCGCCGCGTTTTCCGCCGCCTGGACACGATCCACAGCGCCCAGGAACAAAAGGGTGCCGAGGAGGCTGCTGAGCATTCCCGCACGAACGATGGTATCGAGTTTCATATCGTACTCCTGTGGTGCTGCCCTTTCGAAACATGGGCAATGGAGTAAGAGCAGAAATCGTGCCAAAACGTCTTATAGTATTAATCTACTATAAGTTGTAGAGTTAAGGGGAGAAAAATATCGACCCTTTAAGGGCACGGGGGCAATAAGCGATAGACTTTCAGCCGGTACGGCCTCGCGTCGAGGAAGAAGCACTGGCGGCGGAGCCCACCTAGTTGCACGGCGCGCAAACGCCGGAACCTACGACTGGCCCTGTTCGTTGGGAAATCCCTGTCCCATTTGGGACAGAGCCAGCGGCTCAGTCTCCGTCGCCCAGGTCGTCGTCGTTATCGTGATCGCCCAGGAGCCCCAGATTCTTCATCTTGGTGCGTAGCTGTTTACGACTGATGCCCAGGAGCACCGCCGCCTGGCTTTGATTGAAACGGGTTTTTTCCAAGGCGCTCAGTACCGTCTGGCGTTCCAGGGATGGAAGATCGAAGGGGCTGGCCGGGCCGCCGTCGCTGCCGGCCTTACCCAAGAGCTCCGCTGGCAAATCTTGACGGCGAATCTCGGGGCCGCGACTGAGGACGATCATCCGCTCCAGCAGGTTCTCCAATTGCCGGATGTTCCCAGGCCAGTCATAGGCCTCCAGAGCCGCCAGAGCATCGCTGCTGATGGCGATGGGCGGCGAGCGCCCAATGTCGGCACTGATCTTGGCCAGAAAGTGGCGCACCAGGGGCGCGATGTCGGCGCGGCGCTCCCGTAACGGTGGGATGTGCAGCGGAATGACGTTGAGGCGGTAGTAGAGATCTTCTCGGAACCGCCCGTCGTTGACGGCCTGGGCCAGGTCGATGTGGGTTGCCGCAACGATGCGGGCCTGGAGCGGCAGCGCCTGGTGGGTGCCGAGGCGAGTGAACTCCCGTTCCTGCAGCGCCCGCAGGAGCTTGACCTGCATGGGTAGCGGCATGTCCCCAACCTCGTCCAGAAAGAGGGTGCCGCTGGCAGCCATCTCCAGTTTACCGGCCTGGGAACGCGTGGCCCCAGTGAAGGCGCCGCGCTCGAAGCCAAAAATCTCACTCTCCACGAGTTCCAAGGGGATTGCCCCGCAGTTGAAGGCAACGAAGGGTTGCCCGGCGCGCGGCGAGGCGTCGTGCAGGGCTCTCGCCACCAGTTCTTTGCCGGTGCCCGATTCCCCCGTGATCAGCACGTTGGACGGCGCCGGTGCAACCAGATCGATGACCTCGAGAAGTGTCTCGATGGCGCGACTGACTCCGATCAGACCATGCCGGCGAGGCTCCTGGCGCAGCGGTGGCAAGACGCGTCCACGTTGTCCCAGGACCTGGCGGAGGAGGGCGATGAGTTCGCCCTCATCCACCGGTTTGGTCAGATAGTGTTCCGCTCCTGCCTTGATGGCGTCCACGGCGTGCTCGATCTCGCCGTAGGCGGTGGTGATGATGACCGGGATTTCCGGATAGGTGCTTTTCACTTGCCGCAGGAGATCGGTACCGGAACGGCCGGGCAGACGCTGGTCCGTCAGGATCAGGGCAGGGGGCTGCTGGCGGATCGACTCCAATGCCGCTTCGGCGCTCTCCGCCTCACTGGTGGCAAAACCTTCCGCCGCCAGGACTGCGGCCAAGACGCGGCGCAGATTGCGTTCGTCCTCGACAATGAGAATGGGTGCTTCCATGGAATCCTCACACAGGCGCCAGGGTGGATCGTGCTAGTCGGCGTCTGAGGATAGGCGATCGGGAATGTGCAGGACAAATTCGGCGCCCTCGCCCGCCTCCTTGAGCTCCACACGACCCTCGTGCACCATCATGATCTTCGCCACCATGGCCAGACCAAGACCGCTGCCCTTGGTCTTGGTGGTGAAGTAAGGCTTGAAGATGACACCCCTTTTGTCTGCCGGCACGCCGGGCCCGTTGTCGTGAACGGCGATGCAAACCAGTCCCGGACCTTCCCGGTAGGCACGCAGAGCAATGCGACCGCCGGGCTCAGGCACCGCATCGATGGCGTTGAGCAGGAGATTGCTGAGGGCCTGGCCAATGAGGGAGGGGTCGACGCTGGCGTGCAACTCGGGGGGGCAGTCCACGTCGACGGCGACACCGTGTCCCTCGAAGTCCGGACGGTGACGCTCGACACAACGCTGCAGCAGGGCATACAGCGAGGTATCGGCATACTCGGGGCGGTAAGAACGACCAAAATCGAGGAAGCCCTGGGTCATGTCGTAAAGACGCTGGACCTCCTCCTCGATGATCGACAGAAAATCCTCTGGCACCAGATTATTCTTGCCGTTGTCCTGGCCACCGTAGCGAACCAGGTAGCGTGCCGCTCCCCGCAGTGAGGACAGAGCATTGCGGATCTCGTGCGCGACCTGTGACGACATCTCGCCGATGGTGGCCATGCATTGCATGTCCTGTTGCCGTTGGTGCAGACGCTGCAGCTCCTGGAGATGCTCGTGCAGGCGCGTTTCGGTGATGCGAAAGGCCCGCTCCAGGCGGTGGAGCTCATCCCCGTGACGATCGGGGGCGTACAGCTCGCGACGATCCTCCAGCCCCAGGCGTTGCTCCATGCCCTCGATGTCGCGCAACAAGCGCAGTACCGGTCGGGTGATGGCCAGGCTCACCAGGTACGCACCCAGCAAACCCAGTAGAGCCGTAATGGCGCCCAGGATCAGCAGGCGGCTCGTGGTGCGGTTGAGACGCTCATCCACCAAGGCACTGATCTTATGTCGGTTTCCCTGCAGCCAGACGGTACCCAGGCGGTAGGAACCCGCGGCAATGGGGGCCTGGAAGAGGTCGCCGTGGCTGCCGGGGTGCAGGGGCAACTGCGCCTGTGCACCCAGCTGGTTGAGCTGGTTGCTGGCGACGACCACGCCACTGCGGTCGACGATCTCCACGGCGCGCACCAGTGGGTTGCCGGGATTGGCCAGTTGCGCCAGTTTGCCGCCATCCTTGAGCAGGATGGGGTTGGCGGCCTCCCGCGCGATGTTGTCGGCCAGGCGAGCCAGTTCGTTCTGTACTTGGCTCGTCAGGTCGGCGCGTACCGAGGTGTAGAGAAATACCGCGATGAGGGCATAGATCAGGGCAACGAGTAGCAGGACGAAGGCCATGCTCTTGCTGCGCCAACTGAGTTCCTGCCACAGATGGGGCCAGGAGCCGACGAGGAGCACCCGGGCCCTTCTGCGCATGGACGAAGCGCCGGCGGGTTCCGCGGGACGTGTACCGCCCGCTGCCTCGGAGAGCTCGCGGCTCATGAGCTGGGACGAATGCTGGCAAAACCGGCGGCTTCGAGCTCTGCGGGCGGGATCGCCGCCAATGCCTGTCGCAGCCGGGTGATCTCAACCTTGGGCAGCGCCGGGCGTGAGGCCAGCACCCAGGCCGGCGCTGGTCCGGCCGTGGTCAGCACGCGCCACGTGTCGGGAGTCTCGCGCATGAGATCGGTCACGGTCGCGGCGCGCAGCACGCCCCAGTCCGCCTTGCCCGTGGCCAGAGCTGCAAACACCGCCCGTTCCGAGGCCACTCCCTGCCAGTGCAACGGCCGCCCATGGGCGTGCTGCTGGATCCACGGACGCAGAATGCCGGCAGCACTACAGTATGGGCTACTGTAGGCAATGGTCAGAGCGGGTCCGGCGGTTTCCGGTGTGGTTCCGTGGTGCTGAATGCTCACCACCGCCAGACCCTTCTCGCTATTGGGTGGGTCCAGGCGTGCCAACACTTGGAGCCGACCCTTGGCCGCCTCGTGCATCAGCGGACTCAAGAGGGCAAACTGGTAGCGTCCCGCGCGCAGGTCGCGCACATAATCCGTCTCGCTGGGCGGAATGACCACCACCACCGACTCACCGGTGGCCTTGCGCAAGGCCTGAACCAGGGGGGCGAAGAGGCGCGCTGCCGTCACTGGAGAAAAGGCCGGTGGAATGCCAAGCACCAAGTGCTTGCTGCGATATTTGGGATCCAGGCGCTTACCGTATAGATCACGGTAGAGGGCGCGCAAGGGAGCATAGGCACCCTCTTCCAGAGGGTGGAAGCCGTAGGCAAGACCGCCCAGGGCGCGCAAGGCAGCAGGATCGGCGTGCGCAGTCTCGAGGAGGGCGGCGCGAAGTTTGTCGCGCAGCGCCGGCGGCACCTCGGCACTGGCAGCAATGAGATCGCCGGGGCCGACATCCATGCGCGCCACCACCCGGAGCGTGCCGTTGCGAAGGTAGGGCATGGCCACATTTTCGGCTACCGCCGTGGCGTCGTAGAAGCGGGCTGCCACGTCCATCAGGGCACTCTGATCCGAGCCGCTCTGGCGCAGGGTGCTGAAATCCTTGGTGCCGATTCCGACGCTGCTGAGTAGGGACAAGGGCAGCAGGGCAGAGGCAGCACAGGCGGGGTCCCCCATGACAAAACTTTTGCCGCGCAGCTGCAACACACTATGGACCGGGGAGTCGGCGCGGACGAGGATCACGCTGTGGTTGCTACCGGGACCGCCGTCGATGCCGACGAGGGGCAGATACGGGCTTTCGTGGGCAACGCGCAAATACGAGATGGGGCAGAACAGGGCGATCTGTGCCACGGGCTTGTTGGCCTCGAGATAAAAGCTCTGCAGATTGCCGCTGAAGCTGAGGTGCACCGTCTCGCCACTGACGCGGCTGAGGTACTGGGCCAAGGGCGTGAAGGCTGCGTACATGACCGCGGGGCTGCTCACCGGCGGCAGCAGAAAGCGCAGATCCCCTTGTGCCGAGAGGCAGAACAGGCTCAGAATCCAAGCGATGAGAGTTTTCTTCAGCACCGACATCTCCACAAGCGCGCCCTCGGGTTTGCGTGATTCAAGCAAAAGGAGTGCCAGATTTCATGTCCCAGAAGCCAGGCCCGGACTCGTTCCTGACCCATTTCAATGCCCGCGGTGAAGCGCACATGGTGGCCATCACGGACAAGCCCGTAAGCGACCGCCGCGCTCGGGCCGAAGGCAGCATTCGCATGCACAGGAGCACTCTGGAGCGGCTGCGCCAGAGTACCGTCGGCAAAGGGGACGTCCTTGCCGTCGCCCGCATCGCGGCCATCCAGGCGGCCAAAAAGACGGCCGACCTGATCCCTTTGGCACACCCTCTGGCCCTCACTGCCGTAGAGGTGGAGTTCGTGGACCAGGATGAGCCGCCCCAATTGCTCTGTCGCGCGGATCTGCGCTGTAGCGGCCAGACGGGCGTGGAAATGGAGGCGCTCACCGCGGTGAGCGTCGCCTTGCTGACGGTCTACGACATGTGCAAGGCCATCGACCGAGGCATGGAGATCACCGCCGTGCGCCTGTTAGAGAAAAGCGGCGGGCGTAGTGGTCACTGGCGCCGGGAAGCCTAGCGGGTACCCCGCTCGGTGAGCGGGGCGATGTCTGCAGGGTTACTTGCCGCGGTGGGGCGAGGAGCTGTAGCGCATCATCACGTCCCGGTCCTTCCAGTTGGCCTCTTTGAGGACCTCTTCCGGGATCAGGTAACGATCCTGGGGGGCGACTTCCTTGGCCTTGACGATGCGCAGTACGTCGGCGTAAGGGAGTTTGCGCAGGAGGCCATCCTTGTCCGTGGCACGCACGATCATGGCGTCCTTCAGGAGGGCGTAGACGTAGAAGTTACCTGGGCGCAGCTTGCCCTCCTTGTCCCGCCAGGTGACGGTGATGCGCGAGTGTTCTTTGAAATCGTTTCGGTTCATCGCTGATTCTCCGTGGAATGGGCTGAGTGAAAGTACCTGTGCCCTGGGCGCCAAAGCAAATAAGGGCTGCTTATTACAAAATCAAAAACGCTGAGTTGCTTTATCACCCACCCTCGGCGACCATCCGATACAACTTAGAGCGGCCCGCCCGGTCGCTTTCCACGAGCGAGGTAGACGATGGCTACGGTCATGGAATTCGAGGATCACGGTAAGCAGGAGATCAAGTACACCACCTGCTATATGTGCGCCTGCCGTTGTGGCATCAAGGTAACGGTCGAGAACAATCAGGTGCGCTTCATCCAGGGTAACCGCAATCACCCCATCAACCAAGGCGTGCTCTGCGCCAAGGGCTCGGCGGGGATCATGAAGCAGCAGTCCCCGGCCAAGCTGCGCAACCCCCTGCGGCGCAAGCCGGGGACGGAGCGTGGCGCCGGCGAGTTCGAGGAGATCTCCTGGGACGAGGCCCTCGACATCCTCACCCAGCGCCTGCAGCACATCCGCGCCACGGATCCCAACAAGCTGGCGTACTTTACTGGCCGCGACCAGATGCAGGCACTCACCGGCCTGTGGGCGCAACAGTTCGGTACCCTCAACTGGTCGGCGCACGGCGGTTTCTGCTCCGTCAACATGGCTACCGCTGGCCTGTACATGCTCGGCCACGCGTTCTGGGAGTTCGGTGATCCGGATTGGGATCGCACCAAGTACTTCATGCTCTGGGGAGTTGCCGAGGACCATTCCTCCAACCCCATGAAGATCGGGCTCGAAAAGCTCAAGCGCAACGGCGGCAAGTTCGTGGGCATCAATCCCGCGCGCACGGGATATCAGGCCATTGCCGACGAGTGGGTCCCCATCCGTCCCGGCACCGATGGCATGCTGGCTCTGTCCATGGTGCACGTCCTGCTTCAGAACGAGCAGTTCGATTGGGAGTTCCTGCTCCGTTACACCAACGCCCCGTTCCTCGTGGTGCAGACCCCGGGACAGAAGGGCGATGGACTCATCTATCGCGACGAGGCTGGACACCCTCTGGTCTGGGATCTCGAGAAAGAGGCCTTCGTCAATGGCATGGAGCCCGGCGTCAAGGCCGCCCTCTTTGGTGACTTCCAGAGCCCCGATGGTCGCCCCCTGCGCACGATCATGAGCATCCTCGCCGATCGCTATCTGGATGAGCGTTTCAGCCCGGCCAATGCCGCGCGTCTCACCGGCGTGCCCGCCGAGACCATCGAGCGTTTGGCCCTGGAAATGGCCCACGTTGCCTTCAAGGAGAGTATCGAGGTCGAGGTGGAATGGACCGACTGGGCGGGACGCAAGCACGACCGTTTCATCGGTCGACCCGTATCCATGCACGCCATGCGCGGCATCTCCGCACACTCCAACGGCATGCAGGCCGCGCGCGCCATCCACCTGCTCCAGGTGCTGCTGGGAACCATCGACTGCCCCGGCGGCTTCCGCGCCAAGGCGCCCTACCCGAAGCCCGTGCCGCCGCCCGTCAAGCCGGCTCAGCACAGCGCCCCCAATACGCCTCTGAAGTCGTCGCCCCTGGGCTTCCCCACGGCACCCGAGGATCTCGTCATCGATGAGGAGGGCCGTCCCAAGCGTATCGACAAGGCCTACTCCTGGGAGGCGCCCATCGCCAACCATGGCCTCATGCACATGGTCATCACCAATGCCGTCAACAAGGATCCCTACGGCATCGATACCCTGATCTTCTTCATGGCCAACATGAGCTGGAACTCCACCATGAACACGGCCAACGTGCAGGAGATGCTGAAGGCCAAGGACGATGACGGCGAGTACAAGATCCCCTTCCTGGTGGTCATCGACGCCTACCACTCGGAGATGGTCAACTTTGGCGACCTCATCCTGCCCGATACCACCTATCTCGAGCGCCACGACTGTATCTCGCTCCTGGATCGGCCCATCTCGGAGCCCGATGCCATCTGCGACTCCATCCGGCACCCCATCCTCAAGCCCGACCGCAATGTCCGGCCCTGGCAGGATGTGATGGTGGAGCTGGCTACGCGCCTCAAATTCCCCGCATTCACGCGTGAGAACGGTGAGCCGCGTTTCAAGGACTATAAGGACTTCATCGTCAATTTTGAACGCGCCCCGGGGATCGGTTTCCTGGCCGGCTGGCGGGGCAAGGATGGCAAGTCGCATCTGCGCGGTGAGCCCAATCCCGAGCAGTGGGAGCGCTATATCGAAAATCAGGGTTTCTTCCAGTACCACTTGCCCAAGTCGGCGGCCTTCTACCGCTTCGCCAACCGGGAATACCTCGATCTGGCCCAGAAAATCGGCTTCAATCCCAGTGCCGATCCCATCACCATCGAGCTCTATTCCGAGACCTTTCAGCGCTTTCGCCTGGCGGGACTCGGGCTCTACGACGGCCCGCAGCCCAAGGACCCCGTGGACCGCGAGCGTCTGGCCACCTATTTCGACCCGTTGCCGGACTGGTACGAGCCTCTGGAACAGCAGCGCATCGACAAGAAGGAGTACCCCTTCTTTGCGGTCAATCAGCGGCCGATGATGATGTATCACTCCTGGGACAGTCAGAACGCCTGGCTGCGCCAGATCATCGCCCAGAATTACCTCTACATGAACCGCAAGCGCGGGGAGCAGATGGGCATCAAAGACAAGTCCTGGGTCTGGGTGGAGAGCCACAACGGCAAGATCCGGGTCCAGGTCAAGCTCATCGAGGGTTGCCAGGAAGATACGGTATGGACCTGGAATGCCATCGGCAAGCAGTCCGGGGCGTGGGGACTCAAGCCCGACGCCGCCGAAGCAACCCGTGGCTTCCTCATGAACCATCTCATTTCCGAACTGTTACCAGCCAAGCGAGGAGAGCGTCGGTTGACCAACTCCGATCCCATCACCGGTCAGGCGGCTTGGTATGACCTCATGGTCAAGATCACGCCGGCGGCGCCGGGCGAGGAGGGGGTGTGGCCGACCTTCGAAACCATCAAGCCGCTGCCCGGTATGGCGCCGTCACCGGATCAGCTGCGCTACCACACCCACGAACCCGTCAACCTCAGGTCCTGACCCAGGGGTGAAGAAATTCCATCACCCAGACTGGGACCGGATTGCAGCAAGGAGTTCAGCATGAGACTTGGATTGGTTATCGATCTGGACACCTGCGTGGGCTGTCACGCCTGCGCGGTGGCCTGCAAGGAATGGAATACCAGTGGCACCACGGGGGCGCTCACGGACTACCAGCCCTACGGGGCCAAGCCCTCGGGCGTGTGGTTCAACCGCATTCGCCACTACGAAATCGGCGATTATCCGCACAACAAGACCGTCAACTTCCCCATGTCCTGCATGCATTGCGAGAACGCGGAGTGTGTCACGGTGTGCCCGACGGGGGCGAGCTACAAGCGCGCCGAGGACGGCATCGTGCTGGTGGACCAGAGCAAATGCATGGGCTGCAATTACTGCTCCTGGGCTTGCCCCTACGGCGCCCGCGAGCTGGATCGCGCCTCCGGCACCATGAAAAAGTGCACCCTGTGTATCGATCGCATCTACGACATGGAGATCCCGGAAGAAGAGCGACAGCCAGCCTGTGTGCTGACCTGCCCGGCGCACGCCCGTATGTTCGGCGATTTTGACGATCCCGAAAGCCCGGTGAGCCGAGCCGTGCGCGAGCGCGGCGGCTATCAGCTCATGCCCGAACTGAACTACAACCCCAGCAATCATTACCTACCGCCGCGGGTGCACGCGCCGATCCCCACGGAGGGGATGCGCAAGAAGGCCGCAGCGAAGGTCAAAGCCTGGGTCAACCGCGTCGTCGAGCGCTGAGGAGGGTTCCCATGCATCCGGCATTGGCAGTCATTTTTCTTACCCTGTTCTCGGGCGGCGGTTTTGGCCTCATGGCTTTGGTCGCCATCGTCAACGACTTTCACATCGACGGTGGTCTCAACCCCCTGCAGACCCTCATCGCCGTCCTGATCGCCCTGGTCTTCGTGACCATCGGCATGCTCTCCTCCACCGCGCATTTGGCCAATCCCAAGAATGCCTGGCGCGCCTTCACCCGCTGGCGTACGTCCTGGCTTGCCCGGGAGGGAATCTTTGCGGTGCTCTTCTACCCCTTCGCTGGTCTGTATTTGCTCTGGGTGTACTTCACCCAGGCGCCGGCGGACGTCGTGGGTCTCGTGCTCGCCAACCTTGCCGGTCTCATCGGACTGATCACCATTTTCTGTCAGGGCATGATCTACGCCGTTCTGCGGACCATCCGGCAGTGGAATACGCCTCTGGTGCCGGCCAATTTTTACTTCATGGGACTCGGCATCGGCGCCACCATCCTGGCCGCTGAGCGCATCGTCCTGGGAGCGCCGGCAACGGCCTTCGTTGCCCTGGCCGTTGCCCTGTTGGTGGCGGCGGCCGTGCTCAAGGGGATCTACTATTTCTGGATCGCTCGCCCCGGCGGGCCGAGCATCCGTACCGCTACGGGTTTCAACCGCCTGACGGTGCGGATTCTCGACCAAGGACATACCTTTGGCACCTTTCTGACGGAGGAGTTTGGCCACACCCTGCCGACGGCGCAGGCGCGGAACATCAAGGTGCTCATGTATGGCATCGCCTTTGTGGTTCCCATCGCCGCCCTGGCCCTGGCCCTGGACACGGGCTCGGCGCTTGCGGCGCTCATTGCGGCGGTGGCAGTGGTCATTGGCATTGGCATCGAGCGCTGGCTGTTCTTCGTCGAGGCGCAACACGTGGTCAACCTATATCACGGGCGTCCCTCCTGTTGATACAGCCTGCAGGGCGAGCTAGCATGCAGCAGGTGTGCTTTCCCCTGCCGGTTCACTGGCGCCTGGAGGAATGGCAGCAGATGGGTGATGGGTGGTGATGCGACCTGGGCCTCGGACCAGTGCGGAGATAGGTCCGCCCCGTGACGGGCTACAGGACCGTTTTGGTCGGCGGATTACCTACCTGCGGGTCTCCCTCACGGAGCACTGTAATTTTCGCTGTCAGTACTGCACCCCCGAAGACGGTACGCCATACTTCGATCGTGCCGAGCACCTGCAGCGGGCGGAACTGGTGCGATTGCTGCAGCTTTTCGTGGGCATGGGGCTTCAGCACCTGCGTCTGACCGGTGGTGAACCCCTCATTCATCCCCACGTCGTCGACTACGTTCGTGCGGCTAAGGCCATGGGCATCGGCAAGATCAGCATCAGCAGCAACGGTCTGCTGTTGGCAAGGCTCGCGCCCGCCCTGCGCGAAGCCGGTCTCAACAACCTCAACATCAGCCTGGATGCCCTCGATCCCGAGATTTTCCGGTCCATAACCCGTGGTGGCGACCTTGCGCGAGTGCTGCGGGGTATCGCAGCGGCGCAAGAGGCGGGTATTCCCCGTATCAAGCTGAATACGGTGTTGCTCGGCAAAGACAATCGCAGTGAGATCCTGCCGTTGACGGAGTACGCCCTACGTCATGGGTTGGACCTGCGCTTCATCGAAACCATGCCCCTGGGCAGCGCCGGTAGCGCGGCGCGCGATGCGCAGTACCTGCCCGCCGCAGAGGCGCGGGCCATCATCGAGGCCCACTACGGGCCACTGCACCCCGTCGCCGCCGCGCGCGATCACGGGCCGGCGCGGCTCTTCCAGGTGGGCCAGGCCTCCACGCGTATCGGCTTCATCACGCCCATCAGCGAGAACTTCTGTGCCAACTGCAATCGGGTTCGGCTGACGGCCCACGGTCGTCTGGTCTATTGCCTTGGCCAGGAGGCGGGGCTCGACCTGCGCGAGCTTTTGCGCGACGGCAGTTCCGATGACGACCTCCGTGCGCGAATCCGCGCCGGTATCTGGCACGACAAGCCAGAACGACACGAATTCCTGGACAATCGGGAGCGCTCGTCACGGGTGTTCATGATGCGCCTTGGCGGTTGATCCGCCGTGGTGAGGCGCCGGCAGCCAGTGATATACTGTTTGCCTGTTTGCTTATACAGGTGATACCTCATGTATGGTTTCAAAGAAATCACCGCGGATCAGCTGAAGAGTCTGCTGGATTCCGGGCAGAATTTTCACCTCATCGACGTGCGCTCGCCGGCGGAAGTGGCGCGCGGTGTCATCGCCGGTGCCCGTCACATCCCGCTGCATTTGCTGCCCATGTCGATTCAGGATCTGGAGCGGGATCGTCCCTTCGTGTTCTATTGTCTGAGCGGAGGCCGCTCGGCCCAGGCAGCGGCCTTTGCGGCGGCCCAGGGGGCGGGCGAGGTACTGAACCTGCGTGGCGGCATCTCGGCCTGGGCCGGACGGGGATTCCCCATTGTGGCCCCAGACTGAGTATTAGTAAAATCTAAAATATGGGGGCTTAATCAACAAATCAAAAATTTTGCCTTGCTCCCTATAGGGTTCCTGCTAGAGTGGACGCTCAGCGGTTTGTCAGTCAATTTTAGGAGAACGAGAGATGGTACAAGAAGATAAGGTCCTGGATGCCCGTGGTCTCAACTGCCCCTTGCCCATCCTGCGCACCAAGAAGGCCCTGGGAGAGCTGAGCTCGGGTCAGGTCCTGAAAGTCGTTGCCACCGATCCGGGCGCGGTGAAGGATTTCGAAGCTTTCTCCAAGCAGACCAAGAACCCGCTTCTGGATCAGGCGGAAGCCGGCGGCGAGTTCGTCTTTTTCATTCAGAAGGCCTGAATCCCGACAGCCCACAGCGAGGCCGTGCAGGCCAAGCCTGCAGCCTCGGGAGATTTGACATGGACGAGAAAAAACTGGCGATCATCGCAACCAAGGGCACCCTCGACTGGGGTTACCCGCCTTTCATCCTGGCGTCGACGGCGGCGGCCCTGGGCTACTCGGTGGAGATTTTCTTCACCTTTTACGGACTGCAGTTACTGAAGAAAGATCTTGGGCACCTGCGCGTGAGCCCCCTCGGCAACCCCGCCATGCCCATGCCTGTGCCCATGCCTACCTTGGCGATGGTCCTGCCCGGCATGGAAGGCATGGCCACGGCGATGATGAAAAGCAAAATGAAGGCGAAGGGAGTGGCCAGCCTCGAAGAACTGCGGGAGCTGTGTGTCGAGGCGGAAGTGCGCATGATCGCCTGTCAGATGACGGTGGACCTCTTCGAGTTCGATACGGCCGACTTCATCGATGGTATCGAGCTTGGCGGTGCCGCGGCCTTCTTCGAGTTCGCCGGCGAAGCGGACATCACCCTTTTCATTTGAACCCAACCGCGGTACTGTGGTCGTAATCAGTATCCGCTAATGAATTGACGAGCGAGGAGCGAGTGAATGGCTACGTATGCTGAAATGAAGGAGATGTTCGACGAGATCCGGGCGGATTTTCGTTACGACCACGAACTCAACGGCTGTCTCAACTGCGGTATCTGTACCGCCACCTGTCCCTCGGCGCAGTTCTACGACTACAGCCCGCGGGAGATCGTCCAGCTGCTCTGGACGGAAAACGTCGAGCAGATCTACGACGCCATGCAGGAAAAGATTTGGGCCTGTGCGCAGTGCATGACCTGCGCCGCGCGCTGCCCCTTCAAGAATTCTCCGGGCGGTTTGGTGATGATCATGCGCGAAGTGTCCATCCGCCACGGCATGCAGTCGGCCAAGGATGTGCTCCGGCCTTTCGGGCGCGTGATGCTCAAGCTCATCACCACCGGCAACCAGTTGTCCCCGGATATGATCCAGCCCGACCACTTCCCGGACTGGGGTCCAAACATTCAGAAGGTAGAGGGCGATCTGCGTGTCCTGCGCAAGGCCATCCCCGTCCGCACGCTGCAGACCGTGGAAACGGCGTGGGAGGTGTCGCTGAAGACGTCCGTAGAGATGTACACCATCTGGGAAATGACGGGTGTGCTGAAGTCGCTGGAAACCATGGATGAGAACCTTTTCGACGTGATCGAGGATTTCATCGATGAGAAGCGGGAAGACTACGAAGACTGGCTGGAGAAGCAGGGCGAGTAGTTTTCGGGCGCTCCCGGTTACGGACAAGGTTTTGAAGGAGTGACGGATATGAGTGAGAACACGACGCAGCAAGGGGTGGCTGGGCACGGTGCCTTTTTTCAGGATACGAATCTGAAGGCCGAGGAGGCCGAGGCGGCGACGGCCTGGGTGCGCAGTCACGTGGACCGGCGCACGGTAGACTTGGGTGATCGCATGGACGACATCCGTGAGCACATGTGGGAGTTGGAGAAGGAGGGCGAGATCATCGTCCACCGCATCACCGATGCCCACAAGCCCGTGGAGGTGGAGACCCTTTTCGGCTGGAAGAAGCGCATTCCCACCAACCAGCTCTGGCACCACAAGAGCTGTGGGCAGTGCGGTAACATCCCGGGCTACCCCACGAGCCTCATGTGGTTCATGAACAAGTTCGGCATCGACTACCTCGACGAGACCGATCAGACCTCCTGTACCGCCTGGAACTACCACGGTTCCGGCATCGGCAATGTCGAGTCCCTGGCGGCGGTCTTTTTGCGCAACTTCCATCAGGCCTACGTCTCGGGCAAGCAGCACGGCTTCGAGAACGGCCACTTCTACCCGCTGGTGCACTGCGGCACCTCCTTTGGCAACTACAAGGAGATTCGCAAGTACCTCATCGAATCCGCCGAACTGCGCGAGAAGGTCAAGAAGATCCTCGGCAAGCTCGGGCGTCTGGTCGACGGCAAGATCGTCATCCCCGAGGAAGTGGTGCACTACAGCGAGTGGCTGCACGTCATGCGCAATCGCATTGCCAGTGAGTTGCAGACCATCGACATGAGCAACATCCGGGTGACGGTGCACGCCGCCTGCCATTACTACAAGATGGTGCACGAAGACGCGATCTACGATAACACCGTTTTGGGTGGCAACCGCACGGCGGTGGGTACCTCGGTGGCCCAGGCCCTGGGGGCGCAGGTCATCGACTACTCCACCTGGTACGACTGCTGCGGCTTTGGTTTCCGCCACATCATTTCCGAGCGCGAGTTTACCCGCAGCTTCACCATGAACCGCAAGATCAAGGTGGCGCGGGAGGAGGCCAAGGCGGACGTGATGATTGGCATCGACACGGGCTGCATCACCACCATGGACAAGAACCAGTGGATCGGCAAGGCGCACGACATGAACTACTCCGTGCCCATCATTGCCGACGTGCAGTTGGCGGCGCTGGCCTGTGGTGCCGATCCCTTCAAGATCGTGCAGCTGCAGTGGCATGCCTCGCCCTGCGAAGACTTGGTGGAAAAGATGGGCATCAGCTGGGACAAGGCCAAGGCGGACTTCCAGGAATACTTGAAGCAGGTGGAAGCGGGCAACGTGGAGTACCTCTACAACCCCGAACTCGCCACCAATCAGCACATCAATATGAAGACGGGCGCTTAAGGAGAGATATCGGTGAGTGCACAAGACACGGTGTTGGTAGTAGGGGCGGGCCCGGCGGGTCTGTCGGCGGCGGCCACGGTGGCGGCCATGGGCAAGAAGGCGGTCATCGTCGAGAAGGAAGACGTGCTGGGCGGCGCCCCCATCATCTCCGGGTACGCCAAGCTGGTGCCCTCGGGCGAGTGGGCCAAGGACGCCATCGGCCGCATGGTCAGCCGTGTGGACGGCAATGGCAACGTCAGCATCCACAAGTCCACCAAGGTGACCCGGCTGGATGGCGAGGCCGGTAATTTCACGGCGCACCTGAGCAATGGCCAGCAGGTGGAAGCGGGCAGCATCGTCCTGGCCACGGGCTTTACCCATTTCGATTCCATCAACAAGCCCGAGTGGGGCTTCGGTACCTACGAAGACGTCCTCACCACCACCCAGATGGAGCAGATGGTGGGTACCGGCCAGATTCGCTGTCCGTCCGACGGGCGCGTGCCCGAGCGGGTGGCCATTCTGCTGTGCGTCGGCTCCCGTGACCGGCAGATCGGCCGAGAGTGGTGCTCCAAGATCTGCTGCACCGTCTCCACCAACCTCGCCATGGAGATCAAGGAGCTGTCGCCTTCCACGGACGTGTTCATCTACTACATGGACATCCGCACCTTCGGGCTCTACGAGGACAAGTTCTACTGGAAGAGCCAGGAAGAGTACAAGACCAAGTTCGTCAAGGCGCGCATCGCCGAGGTGACCAAGTCCCCGGACGGTCGGCTCCTGGTCAAGGGTGAGGACACCCTGGTCAAGCGCCCCATCGTGATCCCCATGGACATCGTGGTGCACGCCATCGGCATGGATCCCAACGCGCTGAATCCCGAGATTGCCAAGGTCTTTGGCGTTGGTCTCGAGAAGCACGGCTTCATCGACCGCGCCGAGCAGTACACCAACAGCCAGGGCACGACGCGCAAGGGCATCTACGTCTGCGGTGCCGCCACGGGACCAGAGACCATTGACGATTCCATCGCCCAGGGTCAATCGGCGGGCTCCCGCGCGGTGGCGGATCTGTACGGACTGCAGAAAGTTGCCGTCTGACGAGCTTGCGCGATCGGCCGATCGGATTACCCCGGCCAAGCTGCCCTTCGATCTGGATGCGGGTCTCCTCAAGAAGTCGTTCTACGAGTTAGAGGAGGCCTTTGAGGGGCAGCAGGGTCTTGCGGATCTGATCGAACGCCTGGCCGAGAAAAGTGCGGTCTTTCGTGACACGCTTTCGGCCCGGACGGAAGCCCTCAGCGAAGAGGAGCTAGAGACGCTGGTAGAGCGCATGTTCACGGCGCGCCGCAAGATTTGGCCAGCATTCGATGCCGCGGGCTCTGCCAAGGTTGGTGCGGCCATGTCCGATCTTTTGACCGGTCATGGTTCACTGGTGCAACGCATGCAGCGGTTTGAAGAAGCGGTACCGGCCACCGGAAAGGCGCAGCGCGCTTTACGGGATGTGGCGGCGGAGGTCCTGCATTTCACGGATCCCGAAACCTATCCCTTGATGACGCGCTGGGTTTGGGATCAGGGTACCGTATCCGGCGCCATTCGGGAGTTCATTCCCGGTGGTGACTACCTGACGGATTTTCCCTTGGGGGAAAGTCCGGAGATGTTCGAAGGCGTACGGGTCTGGATGCGGGATTCTTTGGCAGAATTGGGTGTCTATCGCGATCTCCCGTATCTGATGGACGTCATTCTGGCCTATCAGTACTCCCAGTATCTGCGGGCCATGGCCGAGGGTTTTTTGCGCTCGGACTTTGGTGGTCAGTCGGACTTTACGGAACAGATCAGAAAACTTCTGGGGGTAGAAACCCAGAGACGGTTTGGCGGGTCTCGCCTCAAGCGAGATGGTCTTCATTGACGCAAGGAATCAGGAGCAGTTATGGCTATTCATGAGAAGACCCTGATCGATCCCGATCGCATCCTCCAGCACGATCACCTGATCGTCGATGGTGTGGATGTTTCGGGGTCCTGGAACACCATGATTTCCCCTCGTACCCTGACGGACTACGAGCCGGATTTCGAAAAGATCATTCAGAGCTACAGCGGCGGCGAGAATGTGCATCGTTGCTGGCAGTGCGGGTCCTGCACCAATTCGTGCACCATGTATGCGCAGAATGTGGACTTCAATCCGCGCTACTGGATCTACCTCATCCGCTTGGGCCTGAAAGCGGAGTTGATGAAGGACAAGGACATCATCTGGCAGTGTGTGTCGTGCAACAAATGCACCAACATCTGTCCCAAGGACGTGCGTCCCGAGGGCGTGATGAAGGCTACGGCCCACTGGCTGGAAGAAAATGGCTATACGGAAAAATCGCCATCCACCCACTTCGACGAGGAATTCACCCACGAGTGTCTGGAATTCGGTCGAATCGAAGACACTGAGGTGATGATGGGTTTCTTCAAGCGTACCGGCCAACCTTTGGTGCAGCAGTGGATCGTTGAGTTCGGCAAGGGCTTGACCAAGCACATGCCCTTGGGACAGCTGGCCAAGATGGGGTTGAATACGCTGTTTCGGCCCAAGACCAAGTCTTGGGGGCGGACGGGTGCGGTACTGGCGGAGTATGTGAAGGCTCAGAAGGAGGCGGCACACCATGGCTAAGGTTGCGTATTATCCCGGTTGCGCGCTGGAAGGATCCGGTGGACCCTACGACAAGTCCACGCGGGTGCTGGTGAAGGAGTTGGGTCTGGAGATGGAGAACCTCGAAGACTACAACTGCTGTGGCGCCATGGAGGTGAAGAACATCCATCCCATGCTGCAGACCTACATGTCCGCTCGTAACCTGGCCATTGCCAGCAAGCTTCAGGGCTGCGATACGGTCATGGCGCCATGCAACGGCTGCTACCGTAACCTGAAGCAGACCGAGTATGAGTGCGCTACCTCCGAAGAGACCATGAAGACGGTTCAGGATCTCGCCAACAAGTCCGGCGATCCGGTCTATGAGGGCGACGTGCGTACCCTCCATGCGCTGGAGTGGTTCATGGAAGAACTCGGTCCGGAAGGCATCAAGCAGCGGGTCAAGAAGAGTCTCAATGGACTGAAGATTGCCAATTACTACGGCTGTATGTACACCCGTCCGCGGCAGATCTTTCCGGAAAAGGACCAGGGTCCCGGCTCGGAATCTTCTTATGCGCCGCATTTCATGGACGACCTGCTCAGCGCCGCTGGCGCCGTTGCGGTGGACTTCCCCTTGAAGACGGCCTGCTGTGGAGGGGCGCATACCCTGTCCGACTCCGATACCTCCACCCAGCTCGTGCTCAATATCCTCCAGGCTGCTGAAGATGCCGGTGCCGAGGTCATCGCCACCGAGTGTCCGACCTGTCACTCGGGTCTGGAGATGCACCAGGTACGGGCCGAAGTGGAATTTGGCATCAAGACCAACGTGAAGGTGATTTACTTCACCCAGCTCCTGGGTCTGGCCATGGGCTTGTCGCCGCGGAAGGTGGGCATCCCCGACAACGTCAGCGATTCCATGGATCTTCTTGCTGCCAAAGGCATTGCGTAATGCTTTTCGGCTGGCGCCCCCACGGGGGCGTTTTTTTTGCCGGTCGGTAGAGGAGAAGCGTTCATGGAGTGTAACGGTTGCGAGTTTCGCGCCGAATTGTACTACGACAAAGAAAGCCAGATCTGGGCCCGGCGCGAGGACGACGGTACCTTGACCGTGGGCATGACCGACATTTCCCAATCCATCGCCGGGAAGATCTTGCACGTGCGTGTGCGACGTCCCGGCACGCGTCGACCCATTGGCAAGCCGGTGGCTACCATCGAGAGCGGCAAGTGGGCGGGGCCGGTGCCCAACGTCTTCGACTGTGTCATCGAGCTGGCCAACGAGGATGTGTTGGAGGACCCCAATCTCCTGAATATCGAGCCCTATGAGGCCTGGATCGCGCGGGTTCGGCCCACTGCCTCTATGGAAGTGGCCCTCAAGGACATGGTGACGGGCGATCCCGCTTTCGAATTGTACAAGGCCCGTTGCGAACGGGACGATATCCATTGTGAGCGGGGTATGCGATGAGCGGTCATTACCTGGAAGACGATGAAGAGAAGCAGGTGGTCATCGTCATGACCAGCGGTCCGAGTACGGCGCACCGTTGTGCGACACCCTTCTATCTGGGCGCGCTGTTGTCATCCATGGATGCAGAGGTTAAGATTTTTTGCACCATGGAAGCGGTTCGGCTGATGCAAAAGGGTGTTGCCGAGAACCTGTCCGCCATGGAAGGTGGTAAAAAGGTCATCGAATTCATTCGCGATGCCAAGAACGCCGGGGTCGAGATCCACGTATGTCGACCGGCATTGCCCGGCTACGAGATTCCCGCAGAGGATCTGATCGCGGAGGTGGACCACGTCGCCTCGGCTGGAGATCTTGCCGACCTCATTCTGTCGACGGATCGCCTTTTGTTCTTTTAAACGGGCATCGCCCATTCGTATAGTGTCACCAACGTCTAGTAAACCCTAAGGAGGGCATAATGGGAACGGTTCGTGGTTGTGAAATCCCCGAAGATCTGATGTATAACGTCGAAAATAATGTCTGGCTGCGCAAGGAAGACGACGGCACCGTCACCATCGGCATGACTTCCTACGCCTGCTCTTTGGCAGGGCAGATCGTATCCTATACCCCCAAGGGTGTTGGCAAGGACATCAAGAAAGACAAGTCTGCGGCCACCGTCGAATCCGGTAAGTGGGTGGGTCCCCTCAAGAGCCCCGTCAGCGGTACGGTAACGGCGACCAACGAGGATGTGGCCAAGGATCCCGGCCTCATCAATAAGGATCCCTACGGTAGCGGTTGGATCGCGAAGCTGAAACCGGCGGATTTCGACGGCGATGCGGCGGACCTGAAGACGGGCTCCGACGCCCTTGCGGCTTTCGAAGAGAAGATGAACGCCGACGGCTTCGGCGGCTGCTGAGTTTTGCAGCACGGTATCTGCGGCCGCTTATGCGGCCGCACGTTTTCTGTTAGCGCGCAGCTGCATTGCGTGCTCCTTGGATAGGTGAGGAATCGTCCATGAATCCCTGGTTGGAAGCGGTAGCGCAGGTAGAAGCCCTCGAAGATCTCCGTCTGGATGAAAACCTCGTGGCCTCCATGCGGGAGCGTTGGTCAGGGCTTTCGGGTAGCCAGGTCGGGCGAATGAACTTCTACACACCGTCCTTCCGTCACCATGAGACCTCCGAACTGTCCACCTGTGGCAAGAATGCCTTTCCAGCCATTTCCATTACCGGCGGTGACTGCAAACTGCAGTGCGATCATTGCAAGGCGAAGATTCTCGAGCCCATGATCCCGGTGCGCTCTCCGGAAGAACTGGAGCGTCTCGTCGATGGGATCGTTGCCGATGGTGGCCGGGGGCTGCTGCTATCGGGCGGTTCCGACCATCAGAATGTGGTGCACTACGAGCCCTATTTCCCCACGGTCCGGCGGCTCAAGGACCGCTACCCCACGCTGCAGATCGCCATGCATACCGGCATCGCCACCCGCGACTTTGCCCTCGGCATGGAGGATGCCGGCGTCGATGTCGCCATGATGGACGTCATCGGCGCCCAGGATACCATTCACCAGGTCTACCATCTGCGCCGGTCGGTGGACGATTTCGAACGGGCTCTGGAGACCCTGGTCAACACCCGGATGAAGGTGGTTCCGCACATCGTGATCGGTCTGCACTACGGGCAGCTGTTGGGGGAGTGGAACGCTCTGGAGATCGTCCAGCGCCACCTCCCCAGCGCCCTGGTCCTGGTGGTGATCATGTCGCAGTACGCGAGCCAGAGTCGACCCTTTGCGACGCCGCCGGCGGAAGAGGTGGGACAATTCTTCATGGACGCCCGAGCGGCCCTGACGGACACGCCGGTGCTGCTGGGTTGCGCCCGACCCTCGGGGGTGCACCGCTCCATGACCGACACCTACGCCGTGATGGCTGGCCTCAACGGTATCGCTTTCCCCTCCGACGGCATGCTCGCCCTCGCCAAGCATCTGGATCGCGAGGTGTATGTGACACCGTCCTGCTGCTCCATGATCGTCGGTGAAGAGGTACTGGCCATGGGGGAAAACGGCGACAGCATCCCCCTGGATCACATTCCGGCTGCGCCCAAGCGCCAGAGCCGTTTGCGCGATATCCCCATCGTCCTGTCGGCCTGAGTGCAGGGCTCCGGAAGCGCCTCGATATGTCTCGATCCTGCAGTGGGCAGCTGTGGTCGGTGTTGGACACGGGCCTGCGCGATGCCGACGAAAACATGGCACTGGATCGGGCCTTGCTCGATGCGGTGGCGGCGGGGGAGTGGGGACCGAGCCTGCGTTTCCTGTGTTTTCGCGATTCTGCCCTGCTCGGACACCACCAATCTCCCCGGCAAGAACTGGACCTGGATTACTGCGCGGCAGAGGGGATTCAGGTCCAGCGGCGACTCACGGGGGGCGGCGCCATCGTCTTTGATCCCAGCCAGATCGGCTGGGAGTTGGTCTGCCTGCGTCGCCATCTGCCCGCTGGGGACATGACGGCCCTTTCCCGGGAGATATGCGAGGCGGCGGCGGCGGGCTTGCGGCGTCTGGGGGTGAATGCCCAATATCGACCGCGCAACGATATCGAGGTGGATGGCCGCAAGATCTCTGGAACGGGCGGTGTCCTGGACGGAGAGGCCGTTCTTTTTCAGGGAACCGTGCTCATCGAGCTGGATATTCCGCGGATGTTGCGGATTTTGCGAGTCCCGGTGGAGAAGCTGGATGCCCACGCCATCCGTAGCGTGGCCGAGCGCGTGACCAGTCTGCGTGCACTGCTGCCGGAGTTACCCTCTATGGCAGTGGTGCGTCAGGCCTTGCTGGAGGGCTTCCGTGAGCGCTTTGGCGGGCAGTGGGAGGACATGGCCGAGGGCGATCTTCCCGAGCCCGTTGCCCGGCGACTGCCCCAGGCTCTGGCGGAGGTGCGTGCACCGGACTGGCTCTCCCTACAGGATCGACCGCCGGAGGAACAGAGCCTGCGGCACGCGATCGTGCGCACGAGCGGTGGCACCCTGCGCGCGGCGGTGCTCTGGGATGAGCGTGGTCAGCGCGTCAAACAGATTCAGTTTCGGGGCGATATGTTCATTCAGCCCAGCCGTGCCCTGGTGGATCTGGAAGCGCGCCTGCGCAATAGCCACATCCGCGAGCTGGAGGATCTGGTGTCCGCCTGGTTCGCCGCTGAGGTGGTGGACGCCTTTGGCATGCGGCCCGAGCACTTTGTTGCGGTTGTGCGGCAGGCCGTGGAGGACGCGCATGCACCGTGTCTATGACCTTCTGGTGGTAGGAGCCGGACCGGGCGGGGCGGCGGCGGCGCAGACGGCGGCAGCACGGGGGCTGCGTGTGCTCTGTGTGGATCGGCGCAGAGCAATTGGCGTGCCCGTGCAGTGTGCCGAATTCGTGCCCATGCCGCTGTTGCGACAGGTGCATGAGACCTGCTCACGGGTGCAGGATGTGGTGGCCATGCGCAGTGTGTTGCCCTCCGGAGCCGAGGATCATCGCGATTTCCCAGGGATCATGATCGATCGCGCGCGCTTCGATCAGGGTCTCGCCGAAGCAGCGCGCGCCGCCGGTGCCGAGATCCGGACACACACCACCTTTCGTGGCTGGGATGGCGAGCGCGCTGAACTGGAGCAGGATGGCCGGTCCTGGTCCGTGGCGGCGCGCTTTTTGGTGGGTGCCGACGGTCCGCACAGCGTCGTGGCGACTGCCCTGGGGCTTCCGCCTCAGCCCATCGTGCAGACACGCCAGTACACCGTGGAACTGCGTACTCCCTATGCCGATACCGATATTTTCCTGTCGGACGATTTCCCCGGAGGCTACGCCTGGCTCTTTCCCCGCGGCCCGGTGGCCAATCTGGGGCTAGGCGCCGACCGTCGCTTTGCCGACAATCTGAAGATACCCTTGGAGGCCCTGCATCGGCAGATGCAGGAACGGGGATTGGTGGGGGCGGAGATCCTGGCCCGGACCGGAGGCGCCATTCCCGTCGGCGGAATCCGTCCGCTCGTGCATCCAAAAGCACTGCTGGTGGGCGACGCCGCCGGTCTCACCCATCCCATCACCGGCGCTGGCATTCCCGCCGCGGTGATCAGCGGATTTGCGGCGGGGGCAGCCGTGGCCGACTATCTTGCCGGCGACCAGGAGGCTCTGGAAAGTTACGCCGAAGACATGCACGACCAGTTTGGACCGGCCCTGGAACGGGCCTTGCGGCGGCGCGCCTCTCTGGAGGCCGTCTGGCACACGCCAGCCGCCGCGGACGATCGGGTGATGCGTTCCAGTTGGATCGCATTTGAGGAATACTTTGCCGCTTGAGGCAAAACGACAGGAGGATTGACCATGAGTGCGGTAGCGTCCGATGCAACACCCTTGAACTTTTACCGGCCCGACTATTTCGTCAAGACGCCGACCATGCGCTCGCCCGATTACGTGCAGCTCAGTACGGCGGCGGCCATTACTCTGGGGCTCATCCCCGGGGTCATGCACCGCACCAGCTGCACTCACTGTCTCAATCTCCTGATGACCTATCCTGAAGGTTGTCGTGCCAACTGCACCTACTGTGGACTGGCCCGCCACCGCGAAGAGAGTCGGGATTATGCTGACCGCAACTTCATTCGCGTGGATTGGCCGACGGTGCGGGTGGACGAGATGCTGGAACGCATCGCCGCCAACGGCGACAAGGGGCAGTTTGAGCGTATGTGCATCAGCATGATCACCCATCCCGATTCCGACCACGATACCCAGGTGGTGCTGAAGCGCTGGATGGAAGCGGCTCCTCACATCCCAGTGTCCATTCTCTCCAACCCCACCACCATGGAAAAGCAGGACCTTATCGATCTCAAGAATCTGGGGGCCGACATCTTCACCGTCGCCCTGGATGCGGTGACGCCCGCCATATTCGAGCGCACTCGGGGCAAGACGGTGCAGAGTCCGCACAGCTGGGACAAGTACTGGCAGGCCATCGAGTGGGCGGCAGAGATCTATGGCCCGGAAAAGTTCGGTGCCCACCTCATCTGTGGTATGGGTGAGACGGAGCAGGAGATTTTGGAGGTCTGCCAACGCATCAAGGACATGGGTGGCCACAACCACATGTTTGCCTTTTTCCCGGAAAAAGGCTCCATGATGGAAGACTGGGATGCTGTGCCTCAGGATCACTGGCGCCGTGTGCAGCTGGGGCGCTTTCTCATCGATTACGCCGGTGGGCGCTACGAGGACATGAGTTTTGATGCCTACGGGCGGGTTGAGGATTTTGGTTATCCGCAGGCGGAGCTCGAGGACATCATCAATTCCGGCAAGCCCTTCCAGACCAGTGGCTGTCCGGGTAAGGACGACGAAGAAGTGAGCGCCTGCAACCGTCCCTACGGTGACTCCTCCCCCTCGGATATCCGCTCTTTCCCCTTTGCCCTCAACAAGCAGGATGTGGAAGTGGTGCGTCGTCAGATGCGCCTGCGGGATCTGCGCGTCGATTGAGACCGTTGCCCCACCCATTGCCGAAGCGCCCGAAAGGGCGCTTTTTTACGGTGCGATCGGTAGCCGCCGCAGGAATGCTTTGGCATAACATTACCGTATTCTGATGATCTATCATTGCGATATTTTGTTACGGCCATGAAAGATTTGATGCTTTGCCGTCTTGCCATAGTGTGCCCATTACGACACAATCGTGAAGAAATTGGGCAACAACAGAGGCGGAGAACGAAATGAAAAAGAAAGCGATGCGGTTGGGTGTGGCGGTGGCGGCGGCGCTCTCCTGCGCCTTTGCCGGTTCGGCCATGGCCACGGACGGCTACCAGTTGATCGGTATCGGGCAGTATGCGGTGGGTATGGGTGGCGCCGTGGTGGCGGCTCCCGACGACCCCCTATCGGCGGCCATTAGTAACCCGGCAGGCTTGGCCATGATCAAGCCGCAGGCAGCCTTCTCGGCGGAGATCTTCAATCCCACACGCAAAACCAATATGGGTTTTGGTGAGATCGGCAGCCACAGCAATGTGTACGGCATCCCCTCCATCGGCTGGGTTGCCCCTGCCTTTGGTGACGGCATCGTCTTCGGTGGCGGCGTGTATGGTACCTCGGGCCTGGGTGTGAATTATCTCCAGAACATCGGACCCAATTCTGCGCTTCCCTACGGTGGTTATGCGCAGGCCTACAGCAGTATCACCTTCATCCAGATGGCCCCGTCCATCGCCATGAAGGTCAATGATCACCTCTACATCGGTGGCTCTCTGAACATTGCTGCGGAGCAGGGTTCTTTCCAGCAAACCATGACCCAGTTCAGTCCGAACCCCAAGCAGCCCTTCGTGGTACCGCTGACGGGCGGTCTTAACCTTTCCACACCCTCCTGGGCCTATGGCGTCGGTGTGACCTTGGGCGCTCTGTACAAGGTGAACGATAAGGTCACCCTGGGCGCTACCTACAAGTCGCCCATCATGTTCACGCCTTTAACCTTCCAAGGAGGAGCCCAATCGCTGCGGATGCCCAACGGTCAGGTCCTGACGGGCAACCCCGGTCAGTACAGCGGTCATCTGAACTATCCGCAGCAGATTGCCTTGGGTATTGCCATCCGCCCCATCCCGCAGTGGCTGGTGAGCGTGGAGGGGCAGTGGATCAACTGGCACAACACCCTCAACACCTTCAATATCTATGGTCCCTGGAACGGCACCAACGTTGTGCCTTTAGCGTTGAATTGGCGGAACCAGTGGGTAGCCAACATTGGTACCCAGTATAACGTCAACGACTGGTTGCAGGTGCGCGCTGGCTACACCTGGGGTTCCAACCCGGTACCCAACAACAGCAACGCTATTGCTGCCAACACCATCTTCCCGGCCATCGTGCAGAACGCCATCACCTTCGGCGCGACGCAGAAGCTTGGCATGGGTTGGAAATTGACGGAGGCCTACATGCACGAGTTCAGCAACACGATGACCGGTGCTCCGGGCTCTGCTCCCTTCAATCCCCAGCAGGCGGCCTCCTCCACCCTCACCGAGAACTCCTACGGTATCCAGGTGGGCTACGAGTTCTGATCGACGGTTGTAAGCACCCTCCTCGGGTCGGGAGAGATGCGCGAGCATCTCCTCCTTTTTCTTGCCTTGTCAGGGGCGCTGCTGGCTGGGATAATGCTTAGTAGATCAATTTGCTCAGGATTGCCATGAAGACCATACCCATTGCCGACGTGAGCGCGCTCAAGAACGAGCTGAACAAATACAAAAAGGGCAAAAAACTGGAGATTCCCCGCTTCAACCAGTTGGCGCGTATGGCCTATATCGGACGTCTGGTCATGGCGCCGCTGGACCCAGAGGACCCCGAGTGCCGTGCCTTTCTGGTCCACGTGCAGGAGCCACAGGGCCTTGCCGCCCACTTTATCGAATTGGACGAAGACCTTCAGGACGCCATCCTGATCCTCGACGGCGAACAGGCCATGGCCATTGCGGCCATCATGGAGGAGGGAGTGGCCGAGCGGGCGCGCTGGCACGAGGCGCTCAATGAGCGGGATTTCTATTTCTCCGCTTTTTATCGCCCGCGGGATCGTGACGGCTCCCACTGAAGCTGCCGCTCCACCCTCACCCCCGTCTGCAGCCTCCTGCGCTGGTGCCCTACGGCTTCTGGATCTCGGCCACCTTTCTGCCCAAGCACTGCACCGGGCCTATCTGGGATTTGCCGAGGCACAGGGGCGGGACGATCCACCCGCGTTGATCCTGGCCAGTGCAGACGACCATTTGAGCGTCGGTGCTGCGCAGGGCGTGGGTGCAGAGCTGGATCGGGAAGCTTGTCGGGCAGCGGGAATTCCCGTGGTGCAGCGCCCCCTGGGCGGTGGTACGGTGTGGGTGGACCGGCGCCACCTCAATTATTTCCTGGTGATGCCCCACGGGACCGGCTTGCGCAGACCCGCCCAGGTCCTGGAACTGCTGGGCCCGGTCCTGTGCGCCTGGCACCGATACTTTGGCCTGGACGTTCGCCTCGTAGGGCATCGGGATCTTTGGCTCGGCCAGCGGAAGCTGGGCGGCACCGGCGCGGCCACCATCGGCTGTAGCCTCGTGCTGGGCGGTAGTCTGCTCCTCGATGGCGACTGGCGTGCCTTTGTCGGCTGCATCGCGGTGCCTTCGACCGGCTTCCGGCGGGAGCTGGAGCGTGCCTTGGAGGAGTCCCTGGGTCTCTGGACCCATTTCCTTCCCCGGCTCCCTACCCGCGCGGAACTGCGGCAAGCCCTGCTGCACGCGTTGGCGGCAGCGGGCTGGAACCCGCGGGTCGAAGAGGGCCCGAACGCGGCGGAACGCCTGGCCATGGCCGGTGCGGAATTGGAGGCACCGGATTGGCAGCAACCCGGGCGTCGGCGGGTCGCGCACGGCATCAAAATAAAGGATCGTAGTTTCCTGACGGAGCGCCACTGGTCCGATGGCAGCTTCTTGCGGGTCTGGACCGAGGATGGCAGCTACCGTCGCGTGTTGTGCAGCGCCTGGCCCGAGGACTGCGCGACGGCCCTGACGGGTTGTGGACGGGATGCCGCGCTGGCGGCTCTGGAGCGCTGCCTGGATCGGGACAGGGCGCAGCTCTGGCGGGCGCGCCTAGAAGCGACGGCAGTATGGACGGAAGGTTGAGAGGAGATGGGGTATGGCCAGTATTGGCGATCGGCTACGCAAGCGTTTTCTGTGGATGAGCAGCGATGAGGCCTTGCGCGCCCAGGCGCAGGCTCGGCTGCTGCCGGGCTGGGAGATGGAGTGTGGCGTGGACCTGGAGGATTTCGGGGATTGGCAGGAGATCCTGCTGCGCCGTTTTCTGGTTTTGGATCTGGACGATGCCGCCATCGCCGATCCCATAGCCACCATCGATACCTTACGCCGGGAATATCAACTCAATATCCCGGTATTCTGTTTTGGCGGAGACAACGAACGCCGCCTGGAGGCACGCCAAGCGCGCGCTGACCGCTTTTTTGCTCGCGACGAAATTGCCGATCGCCTCGAGGATTTTCAGAAACAATTCGGTTGGTAGGCCTGCGGCGGTCCGCGCGGGCTGGTTTGCGGACCGCGACGGGCTCAGCCGACTTTGGCGTGGGCCTCGGTATCCAGCAGCAGATCGCGGCTTTCGCTCTGGTTGTCGTTCTTCACCGTGAGCGTGACGATGCGCACACCGGCGTCCTTGAAGGTGAGCTCGTAGGAAAAATTGCCGGGCAGTTCCAGGGTGCTTTCCTTGAGGGTCTTGCCTTCGCAGCTCAGGGTAATCGTTGCCTTGCCGGAGCCGCCCAAAAAGGCCTGGATACGGAAGGGGTGGCCGACGACGCGACGATAGACCTGGGGGTCGCGATTGGGGTTGTATTCCAAGTTGTTGAGTTTGACCATCTTGATGAGTTTCGTGCTCATGAAAGCCCCTTTAATCAGTCTATAAAACGAATTATGAACCACTACGGACAAAACCCATTTATCCTAGACGAAATCCCGGATGAACGGTAGGGTGTAATGAGGACGACGGAGGCTTGCCGATGTACGACAAAGTGTTGACCCTGTCCCGACTCGATCAGGCGCAGGCGCGCATCGAGGCCATGGCCCGGGAAATGGCGGCGGACGGCGACGGGGTGCCGCTGGCGCCCGCGGTGGATAAGGCCATGGATCTGGCCAGGGAGCTCCTGCGCATCCTTCTGGATGCCGAGGGGAAGCCCTACGAGGCCGACGCCGACCTTTTGCAGCTGTGGAAGGTTCTGGTAAAAGGCGAGCCGCACTGGAACACGATTCGCGACAACTGCCGGGAACTGGTGTACTACCACAACTGCCTCGACCTCGGTCGGGAAGACGCGCTGCCGCCGCACCCCCGGAAGATGATCGTCCACACCCTGCGCCACCTGTACCTGTATCTGCGCAGCCACTGCGAACAAAGTCCCGAGGAGACCGCATGAGCCGACATTCCCCTGAAACCCCCCTGCGCCACCTGACCGAGGAGCCCTACTATCAGCCGGTGGGCAATGAACTCGCCGTCTTCATGGCCGCCTGGCAGCGCCGTCTGCCCGTCATGCTCAAGGGGCCAACGGGCTGCGGCAAGACTCGCTTTCTGGAACACATGGCTTGGCGGCTGAAGCGTCCACTGGTTACGGTGGCCTGCCACGAGGATCTCACCAGCTCCGACCTCGTGGGGCGTTTTCTCATCGAGGGGGACGAGACCATCTGGCAGGACGGGCCCCTCACCCGGGCGGTGCGCGAAGGCGCCATCTGCTACCTGGACGAAATCGTCGAGGCCCGCACCGATACCACGGTGGTCATCCACCCGCTGACGGATCATCGCCGCCACCTGCCCATCGATAAGTTGGGCACGGAGATCAGCGCCCACCCCGACTTTCTTCTGGTCATCTCCTACAACCCCGGCTATCAGACGGTGCTCAAAGACCTCAAGCCCTCCACCAAGCAACGCTTCGTGGGCATGAACTTCAGCTACCCACCGGCGGAACTAGAGCAAAGCATCGTCGCCCGCGAGTCGGGCCTCGCGGTGGAGCAGGCGGGCAAGCTCGTGCAGGCTGCCGCCAAGGCGCGTAATCTCAAGGACCAGGGCCTGCAGGAGGTGACCTCCACCCGCGCCCTCATTTACGCAGCCACCCTCATGGCTGCAGGTCTTGCTCCCATGGAGGCGGTGGCAGCGGCCATCATCAGCCCGCAGACGGACGATCCCGAGCTGGGTGCCGCCCTCGAGGAGATTTTCCAGAGCTTTCTGGCGGCCTGAAGATGACCGAGGCGGCGGCGGAAGATATCCTCGAACATCTGGAGGCCGTGAGCTTCGTGGCCGGGCGGGACGCGCGGGCAGCGCTCCCGGCGGTGGAGGGTCTGGGCTCGGCGGCGGTGCTCCGTTACCTGGAACGGGGTCGAGAGCTCTTCTTCTACGACCGTGAGGCCGGCAAGGCCTTCTTCCACGCCACCGCCGATCTGGTTCAGGCCTTTGGCGGACTGGACCCCTGGCTGGAACAGGCAGCCGTTTTTACCCGCCGGCGCGGTACCTTTCGCGCAGCCGTGGCCTTTTTCTCCCAGGCGGCGGCGGTGCGTCGCGACTATGGCCTCCGTGGCGAGCAGTCCTGGTATGAGCAGGGCGCGCGCTGGATAGATCGCCACGTGGACAGCGCCGCTGCCTATTTTCGCGTGCCGGCGGCGCAGCTTTTCGGGAGTGCCGGTATCGAAGGTCTGGACACGCTGCTGCAGCCAGCGGAGGAGTTGGCCAAGGGGCGTCTGGGTCTTGGTACCTATCTCGATGGTGCCATCAAGGTACGGGCCATCTGCGGTCTGGATGGTGTGGCCGAGTGGGCGCGCCGCGGTCGGGATGTCCTGGCGGCGGGACGGATCCGAGGGGAGGCCTGGTTCCGCCTGGAAAGCGACGAGGCGCGGGCCTTTCTGCTGGAGGTTCTGCCGGGCTTTCGCACCGGGCCGCACAAGCGGCTCTTTGCCCTGCTTTTGCAGGCCTGGACCGGTTTGCAGATGCCCCTGGAGGATGGGGACTGGAGCGTGGAGGGTGGCCGCAGCTTTCTGGAGACCGATGGCCGCAGTCTCTTCGTGCCAGCGGTGATGCCGGATCGGGAAGAAGCGCTCCTCGCCTTCTATCATACGGGTGCCCATCTGGCCTTTGGCAGTTACGATCAGGACGCCATCCACGCGCTGTTTCGCGAGATCGGGATGGAGCATCCGCCTTTGGACCCGGACCAGCGCATCACCTGGCGGCCGCTCTTTGCACAGTTTGGCGACGATCTGCTGCGCTTTCAGCTGATCTTCGATCTCTGTGAGGATCTCCGGGTGGACGCGGCCCTGGATCGGGAGATGCCCGGCTACATCGAGCGTCTGCGCCGGGCTGCAGCGGCGTGTCCGACCCCTGCCGGGGCTGCCGGTGCCTACTGGCGGGCGGCGGCGGAGATCTACGCGGACTACGCCGCCGGATGTCTGGCGGAAGACCTGCGCACCCTGCTCGAGCCAGGTTCCGGGATCGTCGATGCCTTCCGGGTGGCGCTGGCGCGCTATGCGCACACGGATCTGCCCCCCATCACCCTGGCCGAGCGTGCGGCGGCCTTTCTCCCGGGCCATTCTCCCAATGCGGCGCGACCGGTCTATCCGCGTCGACGGGTGGCCAGCGGGGCCGTGGAAATGGATGCCGGGGGTGCCCTGGGCGCCGCCGGACACAAGGAGAAACCACGGGAGGCACCGCAACAGGCCGAAGGCAACGATCCCGATCTGGAGATCCCGCCCGAGGACATTCAGGGCACCGGCGGTCGGGTGGGGGTGGGGATCCCCATGCCGGCCAAGGTTAGTGGCTCGGGTCGCGGTGTGCAGGGTCCCAAGGGCGGTTGGCCCTATCGTGAGTGGGATTATCGTCAGGAACGCTACAAGGAGGACTGGGCGCGGGTGCACGAACGCAGTCTGCGGGAGCGGGACGAGGCGCGGGCGGTGGAGATTGCCGCTAGCTACGATGGTACCCTGCGGCGGCTCAAGCGTGCCCTGCAGGCGCAAAAACCCACGCGCATGGCGTCTCTGCGTCGCCAGTTCGAAGGTGAAGAGCCCGACCTCGAGGCCGCCGTCCAGTATGTGGTGGAACGGCGCGCGGGCCGCAGTCCCAAGGCCAACATCTACCTGCAACGGCGCCCGCAGCAGCGCGACACCGCGGTGTTGCTGCTGGCCGACCTATCCACATCCATCATGGCCGAGGCCGGGGACAGCGGGGTGCGGGTCGTGGATCGCCTGCGTGCAGCCATGCTGCTCTTCGGCGAGGCCCTGCTGGAAGTGGGCGATCCCTTTGCCATCTACGGTTTCGCCAGCAAATACCATCAGGAAGTGATTCTATATCCGGTCAAACGCTTCGGCGAGCGCTTCGACAGCCGCGCCCGCGCGACCCTGGCGGGGCTGTCCGGACGTCTGGCTACCCGCATGGGGGCGGCCATCCGTCACGCGACGCGGCAGATGCTGCACACCCAGGCGCAGCGACGTCTGCTGCTGATCCTCTCCGACGGGCGTCCGGCGGATTACGACGACGGCGGCGACGCCCGTTACCTGCAAGAGGATACCCGCATGGCGGTGAAGGAGGCGCGCGATGCGGGTGTGCACGCCTTCTGCATCAGCCTCGACCCGCGCGGTGGCGACTACCTGCCCTTGGTCTTCGGCAATGGTCACTATCTGGTGTTGCCGCACCTGGACAGCCTGCCGCAGCGCCTGCCCGAGATCTACCTGCGTCTGCGGGGTAGCCATTGAGGGAGGTGGACGCCCTCAAGCCGCGCATCGACCCGCAGCGGGAGGCGCTTTTCATTGGTGCTGCGCGCTACCGTCGGGCAAGCTATGGCCAGAATCATCCCCTGGCCATCCCGCGGGTTTCCCTGACCCTCGACCTCATCAATAGTTACGGTGCCATTGCTCCGGCCGAATATCGCAGCGGCCGTCCCGCCAGCCATCGGGAACTCTGGGGTTTTCACACCCGCGACTACATCCAGAGTTTTGAGCGCGCCCAGTTTCGTGGTGGGGTCACCGATGCCGAGCGGCGCCGCTATCAACTGGGTACCCTGGAGAATCCCTATTTCCCCGGTTTTTTCGATACCCCCAATCTGGCCACGGGCTCCAGCATCCAGGGGGCGGAGGAGGTCTTGCGGGGGCGACTGGCCTTCAGCCCCGCCGGGGGTATGCACCACGCGGCGCCGGGGCAGGCGCGCGGCTTCTGCTATCTCAACGATCCGGTGCTGGCCATCCAGCGCCTACGCCGCGAGGGTCTGCGCGTCCTTTACTGGGATCTGGATGCGCACCACGGTGACGGCGTGGAGTCCGCTTTCGTGAAAGATCCTGAGGTGCTGACGGTCTCCATCCACATGGACACCGCCTATGCCTATCCCTTCCAGGGTGGTGGAGTGGACGATCACCCGGGCGGTGCGGTCAATCTGCCCCTGCCGGCCGAGGTCAACGACAGCGAATATCGCGCGGTTTTTACCCTGCTCTGGCCGGAGGTCCTCGAGGCTTTTCGGCCGGATGTGGTGGTACTGCAGGCGGGTACGGACATCCTCGCTCCCGATCCTCTGAGCAAGTTTCGTGTCAGCAATGGCTTTTTTTGGGAGATGGCGGCGCAGATCCTGGCCGACAGCCCGCGACTGCTGGTGCTGGGTGGCGGGGGTTATCATCCCATTGCCCTGGCGCGCTGCTGGACCGGGCTGTGGGCGATCCTCACCGGGCGTAGCCTCCCGGACACCCTACCGGCGGCGGGGAGCGCACTGCTGCGGGCCGTGGATTGGGAGCTGGACGATGAAGAGGCCCCCGATTACGAGCGGCAATTCCTCGTGCTGCGCGACGCGGCCCGTGAGGGTCCCATCCGGCCCGAGATTCAGCAGCGTCTGAAGCGCCTCTTGGCCGACCATCCCCTGTGGCATTCCCCCTAGACCAGGAGCATTCTCCATGCCGTCCCCTGCTTCCCAAACTCCGATCCCCGGCGCTGCCAACAGCCTGGCCACCAAGGCCTATGCGGCGCGCTTTAGCGATACCTTGCCGGAGGGGCACTACAGCGACTTCCTCAATACCCGAATCAAGCTCTCCTCTCTGGGTGTCGGTACCTTCCCCGGGGGTGTCGATGAGGTAACGGATCTGGCCGTCGCTGCCATCGTCGCCCAAGCGCTGCAGTCGGGTATAAACGTCATCGATACGGGCGCCAATTACCGTTACGGCCGTGCCGGGCGGGCCGTGGGTGCGGGTATCGCCAAGGCCATGGCGAGCGGTATCCAACGGGAGGAGTTCTTCGTCATTGGCAAGGGCGGTTTTCTGACCTTTCCTCGGGGCCGTCCCGACGATCTGGAGGCGTTTTTCCACGAGGAGGTGGAGGGCCGCGGCCTCGGCCGCCGGGAGGATCTGGCCGAGGGTGTGCACTGCCTGAGTCCGGAGTACATTATCTGGCAGCTGGACAGCCTGCGTGAGCAGACGGGCCTCGAGACCCTGGACTGCTTCCTCGTGGATCAGCCCGAGGTGCACATCCCGAGCATCGGCAAGGAACACATGTACCGCAAGCTGCAGGCGGTTTTCGCTGCCCTGGAAGACGCGGTGGCGGCCAACAAGCTGCGCTACTATGGGATATCGACCTTCAACGCCTGTCGGGTGGAAACGGACAACCCGCTGTTTCAATCCATGACCAGCCTTCTGGGCCTGGCAGAAAAGGCGGCGGGAGAGGGGCGTCGCCACCATCTGCGGGTGGTGGAGCTTCCCTTCAATGCCCTGATGCCCGAGGCCTACACCCGCTTCAGCCAGGTCACCGGGCAGGGTAACATCGCCTCCACCATCCAGGCCGCCTTTCAGCTGAAACTGACGGTCATGGCCAGCCATACCCTCGGTAAGGGACTGCTGGCGCGGGAGGAGGTGCCCGCACTGCAGCAGGGCATGCCGGATCTGGACAATGCCGCCCAGCGTGCCATCCAGTTCGTTCGCTCGACCCCCGGGATCGCGGTCACCCTGGTGGGCATGAGTACGCCCCTGCACCTGGCGGATTTTCTGGCGGTAGCGCGGCGCCCGCCCTTGGCCAAGGAAAGCTATCTCGCCATGTTCGAGAAGGAAAAATAGGAGTCAGGCGGAAGCGTCGGGGCCCTCGCCGCCCTTTTTCTTGCTCAGTTCGGCCAGGAGTTTTTCTTGCTCGGCAAAGGACAGGCGTCTCTGTCCCGGGCCGAAGCCCTTGCGCTCGGGCTTGGTATCGCCGGCCGGATGACCCCCCCGCTCACTTTCCTTGATCCTGCGGTAGCCCTCCAGTTCCGTCTGGTAGTCTGGAGCATCCTCCACGGTATCGGCGCGGCCCCGGTAGTTCTGTGGGGCCGCCGGCGCGTTCTGGGCAAACCAGGCCTGTTTTCGCATCTCCTTGTTGTAGTCGCCAAGCCAGGCGGAAAGGTGTCGCAGATCGTGCAGGGCGAGGGCCGCTAGTATCACAGCCGCAAGCGCCGCAAGGTACCAGGGCGCAAGCAGGGCGAGGGCCAGTACCGCGATGCCGGCCGCGGGAAAGATCCAGGCGCGGCGGCGATGCAGGTAGAAGCGGTGCAGGCCCAAGGGGAAGCCCAACCAGGATAGATAGGTCCATAACGGTTTTTTCTGGAGTTTTTTCAGCCGAATTTGTAGACTCTGCAGTCCAGCTCCATGCAGATCGAGTTTTTCCCAGGCTTCGGGCATGGGTGAGTCTCCCAGAAAACTGTATTGAAGCGCTCAGATATTACTCATAAACTCGGGCAAAGTCGCGCCCGACGGGATTGTTCATGGCAGATAGACGGTTACAGGTCTTTCACACGGTGGCGAAGCTCCTGAGCTTCACCAAGGCGGCCGAGACCCTGCATATGACGCAGCCGGCGGTCACCTTTCAGGTCAAGCAACTGGAAGAGCAGTTCAACACCCGCCTCTTCGATCGCACCCACAACCGCATCAGCCTGACGGAAGCGGGCATGGTGGTCTATGAATACTCCGAGCGGATCTTGTCCCTGTATGGAGAAATGTCCAACCGTGTCGGTGAAATGACAGGGGACCTGCGCGGCCACCTCCTCATCGGCGCCAGCACGACCATTGCCGAATACATGCTGCCGCGCGTGCTGGGGGACTTCAAGCTCAAGTATCCCGACGTGCAGGTACGTCTGCACGTGGGCAACACCGACAAGATCGTGCACATGATCGAGGACAACAGCATCGATCTGGGGCTCGTGGAGGGAGTGGTGAGCAACAAGAGCCTCGCCACCCTCAAGTGCTGCATGGACAACATGATCGTCATCGCTCCTCAGGACCATGCTCTGCGTGATCACGAGAGCGTCAGCGCCCAGGAGCTCTTGGATTACCCCTTCGTCTCGCGCGAAGAGGGCTCCGGCACGCGGGAAGTGACCATGGAATACTTGCATCAGGTGGGTATCGACCCGGAGGATCTGCACATCACCATGGAGCTCGGCAGTCCCGAGGCGGTCAAGGGTGCCGTGGAGGGCGGCCTCGGAATTGCCGTGGTATCGGAAGCCACCGTGCTCAAGGAACTGGCCCTGGGTACCATCATCGCGCTTCCCCTCAACCCGCCGCTGGCACGTCCCTATTTCTTCGTGTATCAGAAGCAGAAGTTCCGCAGTCTGGTCATGGACGAATTTCTGGAGTTTGCCAAGGAACGCTGCGCGCGCGACATGCGCGTACTCATTCCCCGGCGTGAAAGCAACGCATGAGGGCGGCCCCATGAAGCACTTCGCCGTGATACAACATAGCTATTCGGAGTTTCTGGGGACCCTGGAAGCGCAACTGGAAAAGCGGGCCATCAGCTACAGCTACTTTCGGGTGTTTCTCAATCAGGAGTTACCGTCCAGCGCGCTGACCTTTGATGCGCTCTTCCTCCTGGGCGGTCCCATGTCGCCCCTGGAGACGGACAAGTATCCCTGGCTTACCCAAGAGTTGCAGACCATTGCCGCCTTTCGCAAGGCCGATCGTCCGGTGGTGGGTTTTGGTTTGGGCGGTTTGCTCCTGGCACAGTACGAGGGTGCACAATTGCAGCTGGAACCCTACCACAATGCCTATTTCACCACGGCGCATCTGGGCCCCGCGGGCAAGGGCGATGTCCTGGCCGAGGCCGTAGCGGGACGCAAGGTCATGGTCTGGGCGCCGGGGACGGCAATCCTGCCGCCGGGGAAGGAAGCCTTGCTGGTGGACGACGCGGGTCGCTGGATCGCCTTTCGTCCCGATGCCGGCAGCATGTCCCTGCTGTTCCGACCGGAGATGAAACCGGGCCTCATCGAGGACATCCTCATGGAGGAAGATCGTGAGGTACCGGAGCACATCGGCGAGCTGCTGGAAGAGGCGCGACGCCTGTGGCCCGAGATGCAGCAGACGACGGACCAGACGCTGGTGGCGTTGGTCCGGGAACTCTCGCTCATGTCGGAGCGACGCAAGCCGCGGGTCTTCGCGCTCAAGGTGGATACCGGAGAGGATGGAAGCTCGACGTGAACAGCTTTGAACGGCGTCTGCTCCGGGTGGCGCGCAAACTGGATGACGCGCAGAGGGAGCAGTTGCAGCTTTTTGCCGAATTTTTGGCCAGCCGTCGCCGCGACACCGTGGTGGTCGCGCAGACTCCCGAGACGCCTTCCCTGCTCCCGGCTCGGGAGGGGGAGACCGTGGTCGGGGCCATCAAGCGCCTGCGCGAGAGCTATGCCATGCTGGATGCCAAGGCCATGCTCAACGAGACCGCAGCCCTCATGTCCCGGCACGTCGTCGGCGGGGCGCCGGCAGCGGAGGTCATCGCCCAACTGGAAGTCCTCTTCGCCGAGCACTACCAGCGCTATCGTCAGACCTTCGAATGAACCCCGGTTGGCCTGGCCTGTTGCAGCAACTGCTGCACTTCGATCAATACCTTGCCCTGTGGGTGCAGCACTATGGCCTGTGGATCTACCTCGCTCTCTTTCTCATCCTTTTTGCAGAGACAGGTTTGGTGGTCACACCCATACTGCCGGGCGACTCCATGCTCTTCGTTTGTGGCACCCTGGCGGGTGCAGGTCTGATGTCCCTGCCCTGGCTGCTGCTTTCCCTGATGACCGCCGCCGTGCTGGGGGATGCCCTCAACTACTACTTGGGACATCGTTACGGAATATGCCTTTTCGGTGGCCGCTGGTTGCGCGTCGCCTATCTTCGGCGGACGGAGGCCTTTTATGAGCGTCACGGTGGCAAGGCCGTGGTGATTGGGCGCTTTCTGCCCATCATCCGCACCTTTGTGCCCTTCGTCGCCGGGATTGCGCGCATGTCCTATGCGCGCTTTCTCCGTTTCAACCTGCTGGGAGCGCTGCTGTGGGTGGGCGGATTGTTGCTGGCGGGCTATTTTCTGGGCGCCGTGCCCTGGGTCAAGAGTCATCTCAATCTGGTGTTGGTGAGTTTGATCCTGCTTTCCCTGTTGCCGGCAGCCTGGACGGGGTTACAGGGACGCCGCAGTCGCCGCGCCGACTGACGAATACTTCGGAATCCAAATAGAACTACGGCGCGCCACGACCGTACGCCACAGGCCATGGGAGGATCGGGCCATGAGTACCGCCAATAGCCGCATTCTGGTGATCCGTGCCGGTCGCCTGGGAGATACCCTGTGGGCGACGGCCGTCATCGAACCCCTGCGGGCGCACTTTGGCAAGGGGGTGGAGATAGATTTTGTCGTCATGGCCAACATGGCGCCTCTCCTCGTCGACGATCCGCGCATTCATCGTGTTTTTGGGCTGCGGCGACGGGGCCTGCCGAGTTTCTGGAGTCCCACCAAGCGGGCGATCCTGGCCGCAGCCCGGCAGCAGCCCTATCGGCTCGTTCTGGATCTCGAAACCGGCACGGACTTTCGCGAGTTGTTGCGACGCTTACCGGCACAGCAGAAGGTGTCGGCCAGGCCGCGGCCAGCAGGGGCGCGTCACCATGTGGTGGATGACGTCCGCGAGCTCTTGCGCGAAGTATTGCCCGAGGATTGCCTGGCTCTGGCCGAGCCCAGCATCCGGGTCGCCGATGCGCCGCTTCCACCCCGCCTTTGCCAGTCCCACGGCTATCTGGTCCTCCACCCCGGCAATAGCCATATTGCCCGCGGCAAGGCCAACCTGCGTGCCTGGCCCCTGCGGCATTGGCAGAGTCTGGCGCAGAGCCTGATGGTCCGGCACCCGGAGCTACGCCTCGTGCTCATTGGTGAGAGGGCCGAGCGTCCGTACCTTGCTACCCTGATCGAGGCAGTGCCCGATGCCATCGATCTGTGTGGGGCGACCAGTCTGCCGGAGCTCATGGCCGTCATTCGCCACGCGCGCCTGCTGATCAGTACGGATACCGGACCCAGTCACCTCGCTGCGGCCCTGGGGACGCCCCTGATCGCGGTATTTGGACCCAGCGACCCGAATATGACGGGACCCTGGGACAGTGGAGTGGCCGACATTCGCATACTGCGCCGTGGTCTGCCCTGTAGCCCCTGCGTTCATCGGAGCGATTACGGGGCCTGCAGCCACCGCCGCTGCATGGAGGAGCTGGAGCCGGAGCGGGTACTCGGCGAGGCTCTGGAGATTCTGGCGTCGGGCTGGGCCGCCTCGGCCTGAGCCAGTACTCAGGACTCGCCGTCGAAGCCGAGCAGGGGGCCGTACAGGTCTGGGCGACGATCGCGAAAGAGTCCCCACTCCAGGCGGGCGCGAGCCAGTGCATCCAGGTCCAGATCGGCCTGAATGAAGCCTTCCTCGCTCTGCGCCTGGGCCAGGATCGCCCCGGTACCGTCCGTGATGAAAGATCCGCCGTAAAAGGTGATCGCGCTGTGCTGTCCCTGCTCGTTCCCGATGCGGTTGGCGGCAATGACGGGCACCATGTTGGCGGCGGCATGGCCCTGCATGACCCGGGTCCAATGGGGACGACTGTCGAGTTCGGGGGCTTCGGGCTCGGAGCCGATGGCAGTTGGGTACAGGAGCATCTCGGCGCCGCGCAGCGCGAGAATGCGCGCCGTTTCCGGAAACCATTGATCCCAGCACACCGCCACGCCCAGGCGGCCGAAGCGGGTGGGAAAGACCCGAAAGCCCGTATCGCCGGGACTGAAATAAAATTTTTCCTGGTAGCCGGGACCATCCGGGATGTGCGCCTTGCGGTACAGCCCGAGATTGCGGCCATCGGCATCGATGACCGTGAGGCTGTTGAAATGACTGTTGCCGGCACGCTCAAAAAAACTCACCGGCAAGACCACGCCCAGCTCCCGAGCCAGATCCGTCAGGGCGATGACAGCGGGATGACGATCCAGGGGTGCCGCCAGCGCGAAGTGGGCAATGTTCTGGTCCTGACAGAAGTACAGGCTGCTGAAGAGCTCCTGTAAGAGGACGACCTGCGCTCCCGCCGCGGCAGCGGCACGTACCATGTCCACTGCCTTGCGGATATTGGCAGCGGAATCCGCGCCCACGGCCATTTGTACAGCGGCTACCCGCACGCGCATGCCCTTGTCCTCATCCAGCGACCCGTGTACCAAGCATAGTGACTGGGCAAGGTGCGAGCAAGGGATCTCAGGGCGCCGCCCAGAGCGGACGCTGCGGGGCGGCTGGTCCCGCCGATGGAGGTGGTGAAGCCCATGGCGGAACGCCGGATCCCCGTATGCCTGGTCCGGGTGGCGGTGGCGGCGGCGGAGCGCCGGGTGCTGGCGGGGCTGGGTAGTGAGGATAGGCAGGCGGCAGGAGAAAGGCGGGACGGTAGACACTGTGGGGCGGGTGCGTCGGCGGTGTGGTGCTTCGGGCGTAATTTGCCAGGGCGGTGAGCAGGTCGATGCGGGCGATGAGGGCTTCCTCCCGGGCCGTGGCGGCGCTGGCGGCCGAGGAGGCGGTCTCGGCCGGGCGCGAAGCCGTTGCCGCAGCGGGCGGCCCCGATGGGCTGGGTGGCGGCGCCGGGACCGTGTGAATCCGCCGCAGATCCCGCGCCGTGGGCGGGGGATGGTCGCCGAAGGAGACGACGCCACCTGGGGATACCCAGCGATAGATGGGCCCCGCCATGAGGCCTGAACTTGTGCAGACGAGGCCCAGGGCGATGGCGAGGACGGTACCGAGCTTTGGGGTATGCACGGTACTCGATTTAATCCTCAACCCCCTTCAAGTCAAGCTGCTGGAGCTAGCGAATCTGTTTCAGGGTCGCCTGCAAGCCCGATTTGTCCAGCAGTCCGTGTATGACCTGGATCTTGCCTTGGCGGTCGCGGTAGATCAGGGTAGGGACGATGCGCCGCCCACTTTCCTCCAGCAGTTTCAGGTTGTCCGCCAGGATCTTGTCGGTTTCGGGCGTGGGTATGACCTCTCGGATGGCGCCGAAGTGTTCCATGTTGAAGCCTTTTTCGTTTTCGCGGATGGCGGCTCGCGGATCCTTGGCCTGGAGTATGGCAGCAGCCTTGCCGGTACTGGAAGGTGCAAGGAAACCCACGACGATGAAGCGCAGATTGAGATGGGCAGACTGGACCATGGGCTCGAGTTCGTCGTAGAGCACATGGCAGTAGGGACAGTTGGGGTCGAAAATCATGTAGAGGATGTGCGGTCCATGGCCTTGGCCGATCCAGTGGGCCTGACCCAGCTGCTCCCAGAGCTTTGGATGCGCTTCTGTCCTTTCTGGCACAGCCAGGGCCGGACGTATACCCCAAAAAGCCAGGGCGAGCAGGAGCAGGCCACCCGCCAAGGCCTGCCAGATCCGTTCCCGAGGCCGCAATGCGGGGGTGCCTCTGGTGCGGGAAACGGGGAGTTCTAGAGGATCTGGGTGGGGCCTGGACATGTTTACTCTCCAAGGGTCGTGGATAGCTGTCTTGGTAAGGGTCCAGCAATTTTTGCGCCAGATCTGGGACGCGTTGGAGGGGACTTTTTCGGACCCCTTTCGACCCTTGCCAAGACCGCCGAAGCCCTCTATATTCCCAACCATGCGTTATGGCCTATATATGTCACTTATGACTAATATACCGGTGTTCTGCCGATCCCGAGAGGGAGCAGAGCGCTGGGTGTGGCCGATGGCGGGGAGGCCGTCGGTGCGGCAACGCAGTACGCTCTGATGGATGATGTGGAAAAGCCGATGTGTCGTCGGCTTTTTTGGTGTTTGCAGGTGTAGAAAACTGACAGAATGCGATGCCCCTAGATAATCGGCCCCATTGGCGGATTATCCAGCGGCACTCCTCAAGGACCGTAGGGAGAGTCGAATGCAGAAGAAAAGCCGTTGGCACATCCTGCTTGCCACTGCCGTGCTCTTGGGCGGCAGCGGGCTGGCCCAAGCAGCAACCACGAGTGCAGCGCATGGCGCGCATCCACGCACGCATTCCAGCGCGCAGCACCACCCGGGCAAGGTGGCCGCACACAAGGTCGCAGCCAAGAAGGAGTCCCGAGCCACCGCCCTGCGCAAGCGGTCCGCAGTGCGTGGCGCTCATCATCGCGTGACTACGCACCGGAAGGTGGCAGCGCACGTGCCGTCCGTGCGGCCGGGGGAGTACCGGAGCAGTGAGGAGAACGCTCCGGCTCCGGCCAATTACGATAGCCTCATGCCCACAGCCCTGGAGCTGATGGGGATGAGTCCGGTGGAGTTCGCCGGAGTTGGGGCGGCGCCGCAGCAACCGGAGTTCCGTCCCTACCGGATCGTTCCCCTGCCGACCCGGGCGGCATCGGTGACGGCACCGTCCTTCATCGACCAGTCCCTGGTTCTGGTCAAGACCGGAGTAGCGCCCATCGTACCCATGCCTGCGACGGCTGAGGCCTCGGCTGAGGTGGCGGCATCCGCAGCAGCCATCCCGGCGGTGGCCCAGGGTGCCCCCAGTGGAGAACGACCCCAAAGTACCGAGGCACCGACGTCGCAGCTGGGTCTGGCGCTGGAGATGCTGGCCAGCCAAGCCTATCACTGGGCACGGCATCCCTTGATGGCGCTGGAGGCCAGCGGCGATGCCGCCGTTGGACGTCAGGGCGTGGCCAACCTCGCTGCCGACCTTGCCGAGGCGGCGGATGCCGGTGGTACCAGTGGGGACAGCAGTTGGCTGTCGCCACGTTCCTTGGTGCGCTCGGCTCTGAAGTTCATCGGTGCGCCTTATCGCTGGGGTGGCATGAGCCCGGTGTCGGGCTTCGATTGCAGTGGTTTCGTCAAATTCGTCCTGGCCAAATTCGACATCGAGGTACCGCGTACCTCCTATGCCCAGGCTGCGGCCCTGCCGCGTATCCCGCGCAGCGATCTCAAGCCCGGTGATCTCGTGTTCTTCAACACCATGCATCGGGCCTATTCCCACGTCGGTATCTACATCGGCCACGGGCGTTTCGTCAGTGCGCAGACTCCCAGCTCGGGAGTACAGGTGGCCAGTCTCGACAATCCATACTGGGCGGCGCGCTTCGATGGCGCCCGACGGATACCGGGAACTGCCCACCCCAGCTGAGGTGATGTCGGCCGAAAGCCGGTTCCGTCCTTCCGCACCCGGACCGCGATGCGCACTCATGGCATCGCGGTCCGAGTCTTTCAGGGGTTCTCCCGGGGGTCAGAGCTTGCCGTAGGAGTGCAATCCGCCGAGGAAGAGGTCCACCCCGATGAAGCAGAAGGTGACGACGATGAGGCTGGTGAATGCCCACCAGGCCATGGGGCGCCCGTGCCAGTTCTTCTGGCTGCGCGCGTGCAGGAAGCCCGCGTAATTGAGCCAGACGATGAGGGCCCAGGTTTCCTTGGGGTCCCAGGACCAGAAGCCACCCCAGGCACGTGCTGCCCACACCGCTCCGAGAATCGTCCCCACCGTGAAGAACAGAAAGCCAAAGCTGATGGTGCCCGTAAAGGTGCGCTCCAGCAGTTCCCGGCTGGGCAGACGCCGCGCCAGGACGCTGCCCTTGGCTTCACCGCGGTCCTTGAGTAACCAGGCGAGGGCGGCCATGGCAGAAATGTAGAAGTTGGCATAGGCGACGAACATGGAGGGCACATGGATTTTCATCCAGAAGCTCTGCAGGGCGGGGATGAGCGGCTGGATGCGATCGAGGTGATAGGCCGCTCCGACCCAAAGGAGAAAGACATCGGCCACCAGTACCAGCGGCAGGACGAAGGCGCCAAGGCCGCGGCTGTCCGTGTCCTCTTCGTGGTAGAGGTAGAAGAGGATGGTCATGGCACAGAAAAGCACCATGACGTCGTAGATGTTGCTGACGGGAATGTGACCCCAACTGGGGTGGCCCAGATAGGTTTCACGCCAGCGAATGGCCAGACCGGCGAAACCCAGTGTCGATGCCACCCAGGCGAAGCGCTGGCCCCAGATTCCGGCCAGCCGGGCACCGCGGAACAGATAGCCATAATAGCCCATGGCGCTCAGGGCAATGGCCACACTCATCCAGACAAACATGGCGTTACTCTGAAAGCCGTAGCGCAGGATCAGACTGTTGTGCGGGTTCAGACCTGCACCGTAGAGTCCGACGCCGATGCCGGCGATGGCAAGAACGCTCAGGGTGAGGCTGCGAAAATGCGGCCACTTGAGTCCAAACCACAGCAGCCCCACGTACCACAAGGCCAGAATGATGTATTGCCAGAGCCAGAACTGTGCGCGAAAGATGCTCCAGACAGTCAGGGCACCCAAGGTGAGGAATGTCAGCCAGCCGAGTTCCGGCCAGCCCCAGTGGAAGCGTCGCGGAGCTGTGGGCGTAAGCGCCGGCTCCTGAGTCTGCACAGACATGCAGTGTCCCCCTTGTTTTGCGGAAAAGCTTTGTCGCTACCGATGTTCAAGTGCGTACCTGACTTTAGCAATTTTTGCGCCGCCGCTCTGAACCGTTTCCTGGACGGGTCCGTCTTCCGTCCTGGTCCGAATGGGGCACTGCAGGCGGAAAGACTGGCCCATTTTTACCGACTCCGCCAAGATCGGCGCGGCGCGGAGCGCCGCTGCCGTCCATGCGCGCGAGAAGGCGCAGGCCGCCCAGAAGCCCATCGATGCGCCGGGCGAGATCTTCCGGCCAGGGTTCGGCAAGTGGCCAATGGCGCAGCAGAGCCTGGGGGGAGCCAGGGGCGTTATCCCCTTGTGGTGGGGTATCGAGCCAGACGATGAGATCGGGCCACTGCGGCGGTGCCTCGGCACCTGCTGCAAGGACCCAGCCCGCGCCCCGCTCTGCGCAGAGTTCCAGGGCCGCGGCACAGCGCGCTGGGTTCTGCGGGCTCAGGAATTGTATATGGGCAGGGCGCTTGTACATGAGGCGGTCTTTTCTCCATTTTGTGACAAAATAGCAGGGCCCAGGCAGGGGGGAAAGGGATGGAAAGGCGGTGAGGCAGGATGGCGAGTGGCACGCCGCCCTTGGGGCGGATAGCCCTTTGCGTCGTATTTTGCCCCATTTTCACGTGCGTCGGCAGCAGCAGGAAATGGCGGCACAGGTGGCTGGCTGGCTCGCCGAGGGCGGCGTGGGGCTCGTAGAGGCCGGTACCGGCACTGGGAAAAGCTTCGCCTACCTGCTCCCCGCCCTGCTGTGTGAACGCAAGGTGCTGATTTCCACTGCCAGTCGGGCCCTCCAGGATCAAATCCTGGACAAGGACATTCCGGTGCTTGCGCAGGCCTGGTCCAGCCCGCGCCGCGTGGTGCGCCTCAAGGGGCGCAGCAACTATCTCTGCCCCTTCCGCCTGCAGCGCGCCCTGGCGGAGGGGGTGGCGCCACGCCTCGCCCGCGATCTCCTGGTGGTGGCCGACTGGGCGGGGCGCACGGGTGAGGGCGACATCGCCGAGTTGAGTGCTCTACCGGAGTCCTCCCCGGTCTGGCCTCTGGTGACTTCCACGCGCGACAATTGCCTGGGCAGCGACTGTCCGGAATTCGCCCGCTGCCCAGTGATCGCCGCGCGCAAGCGTGCCCTGGAGGCCGATGTGGTGGTGGTCAACCATCATCTGTTGTTGGCGGACCTGGCCCTGCGCGTGGAATCCCGCGGCGACCTCCTGCCCCGCGTCGACGCGGTCATCATCGACGAGGCGCATCAGCTCGCCGATCTGGCGGGGCAGTACTTTGGCCAGCATCTGAGCAGCCACCAGCTACTGGAGTGGGCTCGGGACAGCCGCCAGGCGCTACTCGCCGCAGCCCGGGACGATGCCGAGCTCGGGCTGCCGGCGCGGCTGGAGCAACACATTGAGCACTGGTTGGCCCAGGGGCAGCAGCTGCCGGGCGGTGAGAGTCGCTGGGAGTGGCCATCTTTCCCCGTGCAGGTCCTGACGGCCAGCCTTCGGCAAGTGGCCTCCGAGGCGGCGCAGCTCGAGAGCACGCTGCAGTCCTTGCGCGAATTCAGTAAGGAGCTGGAGCAGTGCGCCGGACGCGGTGAGCAGCTGACCGGATTGCTGGAATTTTTTCTGAAACCGGAGTCGGAGCCGTCGGCGGTGCGTTGGCTGGAACGTCGCGGTCGCGGCCTTCTGCTGCATGCCAGTCCCATCGATCTGGGCCCGCTTTTGCGCGGAGAACTCTTCGCGCGCAACGCCACCACCATCCTGGTGAGTGCCACCCTGCGCGTGGGCGGGGATTTTGGGGCTCTGGAGGCGCGTCTGGGACTGGTGGAGGGAGAGCCCAGCCCGCAGCATTTCGTGGCCGATTCGCCCTTCGATTACACGTGCCAGGCCTTGCTCTATCTGCCACCGCAGATGCCGGAACCAGCCAGTCCGCAATTTACGGCGGCCTGTATCGAGGCGGCCATTCCGGTCATCGAGGCCAGTGGCGGACGCTGTTTCTTTCTTTTTACCAGCCACCGCGCCCTGCGTGAGGCGGCGGTGGAATTGCCCCAGCGGCTGGACTTTCCCATACTGGTACAAGGGAGCATGCCGCGCGCCCGGCTTCTGGATGCCTTCCGACGGGCGGGCAACGCGGTCCTTTTGGGGGCGGCCAGTTTTTGGGAGGGGGTGGACGTGCAGGGTGAAACGCTGTCTTGTGTCATCATCGACAAGTTGCCCTTTGCGAACCCCGGCGATCCAGTCCTGCGGGCGCACCATCGCCACTGCGCAGCCATGGGCGGCGACCCCTTTCGCGACCTGCAACTGCCGCAGGCTGTCATCGCCCTGCGCCAGGGTGTGGGGCGTCTCATTCGTTCCGAGAGCGATCGAGGTGTTCTGACCATCTGTGACCCACGCCTGCTCAACAAGGGCTATGGCCGGATATTCCTGCGTAGCCTGCCGCCCATACCCGTAGTGCAGGACATCGCCGCCGTACGCGAGTTCTGGCGTGGCGGAGCCGGATCATGAAGTGGCTGGCCCTGGAGACGGCAACGGAATGCTGCTCGGTGGCCGTGGCGGTGGGTGATGCCGTGTTTTCCCGGAGCGCCCTTGCCGACCACCGCCACAGCGATCTGCTCTTGCCCATGGTCGACGCCGTGTTGGCGGAGGCGGGAATCCGGGCGGATGCGCTGGATGCCATCGCCTGTGGCGTGGGACCCGGTGGTTTCACGGCGGTGCGTATGGGCGTCAGTACCGCTCAGGCGCTGGCCGAGGCTTTTGATGTCCCGGTCTATGCCGTGTCCAGCCTGCAGGCGCTGGCGGCAGCCTCTCCCGAGCCCGGGGTGCTGGCGGCCTTCGACGCCCGTAAGGGCGAGGTCTACGCCGGCGTCTACCTGCGCGACGATGGCGGCTGGCCCGCGCTGCAGGGTGTCGAGCGCGTCTGTCCGCCCGCGGATCTGCACTGGCCGCCCGCACTGCCCGAAGGCGTTACCTGGCGTGGCATGGGCAGCGGTTGGAAGCTTTATGCCCAATCCTGGCAAGGGGCGCGGTTGCACAGCGTGGATGCGCAGTGCTTTCCCCAGGCGCGGGAGGTCCTGAGCCTTGCGCACCGCCGTCGTTTGCAAGGGGACGGCGGTCTCGCCCCCTGGGAGCTGGAGCCGCATTACATCCGCCCTTCCCAGGCCGAGCAGGGCGGTCGCTAGCCATGCACCTGCGGCCCATGGCGGCGGAGGATCTCGATGCCGTTGCGGCTCTGGAGGCGGCCATTTCGCCGGGGCCGTGGACGCGCGGTATCTTTCGCGACTGCCTCATGGCCGGCTACGACGCCTGGGTTGGGGTGGATACGGCGGATCGGCTGCTGGCCTTCGGGATATTGTCCACGGGTGCCGCCGAGGCCCACATCCTCAATCTCGGCGTCGATCCCGCTTCGCGCCGGCGCGGCTATGGTCGCCGGATGTTGCGTCACCTCCTGTGTCGGGCCCGTCGGGTAGGGGCAGAGCGGGCCTTTCTGGAGGTGCGGGTATCCAATCTGGCCGCCCAGAATCTCTACCGCTCCCTGGGCTTTCATGAGATTGGCGTGCGGCTGAACTACTACCGCAATCCCGAGGGGCGCGAGGATGCCCTGGTGCTGTCTTTGTCCCTGGACGCCATGGGCACCTTGGGCGACGATAGCGAGTATGCGGCGGACCTTGGCGGCAGATCGGACCCTGGGTCCGCACCGCAGTGAATATCGCCGGTCTTTGCGGTATCCTTTACTTTTGAGCTTTGGATCTGCCCACCGAGTCCACCCCATCCGAATGGGGCTCTGCAGCACAGGAATACATCCACCCATGGAACCGGAAGTTCGGGAGACCTTGGCGTCTCCCAGTGGGGATCTGGCGACGGAGATTGGCCGCCGTCGGACCTTCGCCATCATTTCGCACCCCGACGCCGGCAAGACCACGCTGACGGAAAAGCTGCTGCTCTTTGGTGGTGCCATTCGCCTCGCTGGGACCGTCAAGGCGCGCAAGAGCAGTCGCCACGCGACCAGCGACTGGATGGCCATCGAGAAGAGCAGGGGCATTTCCGTCGCAAGCTCCGTCATGCAGTTCGAGTACGATGGGCACGTCATCAACCTGCTGGACACGCCGGGTCACCAGGATTTTTCCGAGGATACCTATCGCGTCCTGACGGCGGTGGATTCGGCACTCATGGTCATCGACGGCGGCAATGGTGTCGAGGCGCAGACCATCAAGCTCCTGGAGGTCTGTCGCCTGCGCGACACACCCATCATCACCTTCATGAACAAGTTTGACCGGGAGAGCCGAGACCCCACGGAGCTCATGGACGAGGTGGAGTCGGTCCTGCAGATCGCTTGCGCGCCCGTGACTTGGCCCATTGGCATGGGCAAGCGTTTTCGCGGAGTCTACCACCTGCTGCGGGACGAGGTTCTGGTCTTTACCGCCGGCGAGGAGACGCGGACGCAGGACCTGGAGCGCATCCGGGGTCTGGACAATCCCGAGCTGGATCGTCGGTTTCCCGATGAGATGCCCGAATTGCGCGAGCAGGTGGAACTGCTTCGGGCAGCGGCCAACCCCTTCGATCTGGACGCCTTTCTGGCGGGCAAGCAGACGCCGGTCTTTTTTGGCTCGGCCATCAACAACTTTGGTGTGCAGGAACTGCTCGCCGCCCTCATCCATTGGGCTCCCGGTCCGCGCCCTCGGCCTGCCCACGAGCGCGTCGTGGATGCCGCGGAGCCCCATTTCACCGGCTTCGTGTTCAAGATCCAGGCCAATATGGACCCGCAGCACCGGGACCGGGTGGCCTTCCTGCGCATTTGCTCTGGCCGCTTCCAGCGCGGCATGCGCATCCGCCACCTGCGCCTCGGGCGGGATATCCAGGTGCACAACCCCATCACTTTTCTGGCGCAGGAGCGGGAAGTGGTGGAGGAGGCCTATGCGGGCGACATCATCGGCCTGCACAATCACGGGAGTATCCAGATTGGCGACAGTTTTTCCCTGGGCGAAAATCTGCAGTTCACGGGTATTCCCTATTTTGCCCCGGAGCTTTTCCGTCGGGTGCGGCTGCGCAATCCCTTGCGGGCGAAGCAACTCCAGAAGGGCCTGCAACAATTGGCGGAAGAGGGTGCAACGCAGGTCTTTCGCCCCCTGAGCGGTGGAGATCTGGTGCTGGGTGCGGTGGGGACCCTGCAGTTCGATGTGGTGGCCGAGCGCCTGCGCACGGAATACGGGGTCGAGGCGGTCTTCGAGCCGGCCCCCATCCACACGGCGCGCTGGGTCCACAGCGCCGATCCCAAGACCCTGGGAGAGTTTACAGCCAAGCTCGAGGCGCATCTGGCCTGGGATGCGGGAGAGCGTCTCGCCTTTCTGGCTCCGAGTCGGGTCAATCTGGAACTGACCATGGAGCGCTGGCCCGGCATCCGCTTCATGGCCACACGGGAGCACGCGCAACCGCAGGAGTCCTAGGATCTCCCAGCGGGCTGTGGAAGATTCAGTTGCGCAGTGCGCAGAAAAAACGTCTGGCCTCCAGGCGCTCGCCGTCCTTATACACCGTTTGCGGGCGGGCGTTGTCGGCGACGAAGCCGAGTTTTTCCAGAACCCGCTGGGAAGGGACATTGCCGGCATAGACCAGCGTTTCCAGATAGTCGAAGTGCGCCTGGGCACGCAGGTGGTTCATGAGGGCACGGCCGGCGGCGGTGGCAAGGCCGAGCCCCCAGAACGCCTCGCCGATCCAGTAACCGATGTGGCCGCGCCGGGCTGAGGCGGTGGCGCGCACGCCGATATTGCCGACGGCGGCGCCGCAGAACTCGATGGCCAGGGTCAGATCCTTTTGGCAATCCTGTGCGTGGGCAATCCAGGCATCGGCATCGGCCAGGGTGTAGGGCCGTGGGAAGCCTTCCGCGAGCCACCGCCAGATTCTGGGATTGTTGGCCTGGGCGCAGAGGGAATACCGATCCGACTCCTGCCAGGGGCGTAGTACACAGCGCGGATGTTCCGTTGCCAAACGCACGGGCGATACCCCCCAGGTGTGATCACCGTACTCGCGCCCGCCGACCGACAGCGGCTTCGGCTATCCGCCCCAGAGCGGCAGGCTGCAGATGGTCGTATTGAGCCCCCATCCTGCGCCGTCCGCAGGTTCCGCGCGTAGTATCGGTTTTGCGAGGGGCCTTGCCAAGGTGGACGCCAGCGCTCTGGTCCCGGCTGCACGGGGGGATGTGGGGCAGCGGACGCTGCGTGAGGGCTGGCGCTCCGGGCGGGGGCGCCGGGTCGACCTTGCGCGGGCATGGATGGTGGGGTGACAGCCGGGTCGGCACTTTGTACCATGCCCTGCACTGCCGCGAGCTATGGTCAAGATTGGTGTATGAGCATTTGCTAACACGATTCAGGCGGCGTCCTGTTGAGGATCCAGCCGGGTTTCGTTGGCAGGCATCCCATCGACAAATGTCACCCCGGCAAAGAGCTCGCGCAGTCTTTCCGGATGCTGAATCCCGCGCCAGTGTCTCTCTGCCTGCTGGATGAGCTTGTAGCTCAGGCCAAGGAAAGTGGCTCGAGAGACACAGTTTTTAGTGCGGCTGCTGCGTTGCCGTACGGTGGCGAAGGTCGATTCGATGGCGTTGCTGCTGCGGATATGCCGCCAGTGCTCTGCCGGGAAGTCGAAGAAGGTCAGCAGCACGTCCCGGTCCTTCTCGAGCTTTGCGACCGCTCTGGGATATTTGGCCTGGTAGTCCCGCACGAAGGCTTGCCAGGCTTTCTCCGCAGCTTCACGGGTGTCGGCCATCCAGATCGCCTGCAGGGCGGCCTTGGCTTTCCCCTGAAGGCGCTTCGGTAGCTCGTTGAGGATGTTGGCCGTCTTGTGCACCCAACAGCGCTGATGACGGGTTTGTGGGTAAATCTCGTCCAGGGCGGCCCAGAAACCCATCGCCCCATCTCCTATGGCCAGTAGTGGCGCCTCCTGCAGCCCGCGGTCGCGCAAGTCCCGCAGGATCTCTAGCCAGGAGGCTTTGGACTCCCGTAAACCGTCGGTGACCGCCACGACCTCCTTCTTGCCCTCGGCCGTCACGCCAATAATGACCAAGAGACACATCCGGGGATCGTCCTCCGCCCGCAGCTGGGTATAGACCCCGTCGGCCCACCAATAGGCGTAGCGTTTTCCCTGTAGAGACCGGCGCTGCCATTGGGCATGCTCTTGCGCCCATTCGACTTTCAAGCGTCCCAGCACGGCCGGAGAAAGCCCCTTGGCCTCCTCGCCCAGGAGAACAGACAGCGCCTCGTGCATCCGTCCCGACGATACCCCGTGCAGGTACAACCAGGGGAGCGCTGCGGCCACGGTCCGCGACTTGCGCACGTAGGGCGGTACCAGGGAAGAACGGAAGACCACGCCCGAACCGGAGCGGTCTCGCACCTTGGGGACCTGTACAGGCACGGGGCCGACCGCTGTCAGGATCTCCCGCTCCGGCAGATATCCATTCCGCACGACGGCCCGGCGACCATCGACCATGCGTACCGCGGCATACTCCTCCAGCAGCACCTGCACCTCGCCCTCGATGGCCTGTTGGATCAGCTGGCGCGCGGACCGCCGCAATAAGCCCTCGATGTTCAGGCCCAACTCTCCCATTCCTCCGTCGAAACCAGTACTCTCTTGCATGGCGCACTCCTCATTCGTTGCGAATCGGATCCAGAAACCCTTTTCTAGCAACAGTGCGCCACCCTCCTCAAGCTAGTTGTAGACCTCCCGTACACCAGATTCGAGCATAGCTCCACTGCCGCATGGGCAGGCGCAGGAAAGGCCCGGAGGGGTAAGGAAATCGATGAAGTACGACAGCTTTCCCTATGGACATGCGGCGATGGACGACTGGTCCTCTGCACTTGCGGCGGCTCTGAGAACGATCCCGGAAGACTTTCCCGCTACTTTGGGTTTTCTGTATGTCTCCGATGGCTTCGAGGAGGACCTACCAGCCATCCTGGCAGCACTCAAGGAGCGTTTTGCCGGTGTCACCTGGGTTGGCAGCGTTGGCATCGGCATCTGCGCCACCAGCGTGGAATATCTGGACCAGAAGGCCCTGGCCCTCATGCTCACCGACCTTGCGCCGGAGGATTTTCAGGTGTTCCACGGAATGGCGCCCTACGCCACCGGCGGCTGGAAGCTGGCCGATGGCAGCGCGCCCTTTTTGGCCGTGGTGCACGGGGATCCCCACAGCAGCGATCTGACGGCCCAGGTTGCCGATCTGGCCAGTCGCACCAGCAGCGGTTTTCTGGTGGGTGGCGTCAGCAGTAGCCGCGCCAATGGCGCGCAGATCGCCGGCGAGATCGTGCACGGCGGCCTGAGCGGAGTGATGCTCTCGGAACGGGTCGCCGTGGTCACGCGCCTGACCCAGGGTTGCAGCCCCATCGGCCCCGTTCATCGGGTACAGGAGGCGCAGCGCAATATCATCGTGACCCTGGATCGTCATCCTGCATTGGAGGTGCTCTACTCCGAGGTGGGTGAGATCCTCGCCCGCGACATACGCCGCGCCGCCGGGTTCATCTTTGCGGCTTTGCCCGTCAGCGGTGACGATCGCGGAGATTATCTGGTGCGTAACCTCGTGGGAGTGGACCAGGAACATGGCCTCGTCGCCATCGGTGAGCTGGTGGAACCGGGTCAGGAGCTGATGTTTTGCAAACGCGACGCCGAGACAGCGCGCAACGATCTGGCGCGCATGCTGGCGGACATCGATGCGCTGCGGGCCGGTCGCAGGATCCGGGGCGCCCTGTATTTCTCCTGTCTGGGGCGTGGCGAAAGCCTGTTCGGGCCAGATTCGGCGGAGTTGCGGCAGATCGCGGCACGCCTCGGCCCGGTGCCTCTGGTGGGTTTTTTTGCCAACGGCGAAATCTCCCGGGATCGCATCTACGGGTATACCGGCGTGCTCACCCTTTTTCTCCACTAGTGCGGCGGTCCTTGGCCACATATTGTAGTATGGTAAGGCACGGTCGGAGATAGGAGCCCCCATGGCAAAAGCAGAACGGCTGGATCAGCGCTTGATGCGGGAGGGGCGCTCTGCGCGGGGCGTTCTCTACTTTGCCATTGGCCTTGGACTGGCCGCCGGTCTGCTCATCATTCTTCAGGCGAGCATCCTGGCGCGCGTCATCGATGCTGTGTCCTTCCAGGGTGCCGAACTTGCTGCCGTGATGCCGTGGTTGTGGGGTCTGCTTGCCCTTTTCGTTCTGCGCGCTGCCCTGTCCTGGGCGGGGGAGGTGGTGGCCTTTCACGCCAGCGCTCGGATCAAGACGGATCTGCGTGCGCAGCTGATTTCGGCCCTGCTGGCCCGAGGTCCGGTAGACCTCGGCAGCGAGCGCAGCGGCGATATCAGCAGCACCATCATCGAGGGGGTGGAAGCCCTCGAGCCCTATTTTTCCCGGTATCTGCCGCAGATGGCGCTGGTCAGCCTGGTGCCCCTGGCCATTCTCGTCTTCGTTTTTCCAGTGGACTGGATCAGCGGCCTGATCCTGCTCATTGCCGGTCCTTTGGTCCCCTTCTTCATGGTGCTGGTGGGTTATCGGGCCGAGGCCATCAACCAGCGCCAGTGGCGCAAGCTGCTGTTGATGAGCGCCCACTTTCTCGATGTGATCCAAGGACTGACCACCCTGAAGATCTTCGGCCGGGCCAAGGACGAGATCGAGATCGTCGCCCGAATCTCCGACGACTACCGGCAGACCACCATGGCCGGCTTGCGCGTGGCCTTCCTAACCTCGGCGGTGCTGGAGTTTTTTGCTAGCCTATCCATCGCCCTCGTTGCCGTCTCCCTGGGTGCCCGCTTACTGCAGGTGCACGCCTCCGTGACCTTTCTGGCGGCCTTCTTCGTTCTGCTGCTGGCGCCGGAGTTTTTCAATCCGCTGCGCGGCCTGTCCACGCATTACCATGCCCGCATGAGCGCCATCGCCGCCGCCAAACGTATTTTCGAAATCCTCGATGCGCCCAGGCCCGCCTTGCCGGAGTCCGGCGCCACCGCCCTGCACCTGTCTGGTGCCATTGGCCTGCGCCTTGCGGATCTGCATTTTCGCTATCCCGATGGCAGCGTGGCGCTCGCAGGCCTGTCCGCCCACCTGCCGGCGGGGCGCTTCACGGCCATCGTCGGTGCCAGCGGCGCGGGCAAGAGCACCCTGGCCGCCGCCATCCTCGGCTTTATCCAGCCACAGCAGGGGCAGATCACGGTGGAGGATGAGGACGGGAAGGCTGCCGCTGCACTTTCCGATATCCCGCGGGAGGCCTGGTGGCAGCACGTCGCTTGGATTCCCCAGAATCCCCGCCTTTTTCACGGCACCATCGGCGACAATCTGCGCCTCGTGCGACCCGAAGCCAGCGACGGCGAACTCCGTGAGGCGGCCAAGGCTGCCCACGCCTGGGATTTCATCCAGGCCTTGCCCGAGGGGCTTGCGACCCATATCGGTGACCTCGGGCAAGGGCTTTCCGGCGGACAGATTCAGCGTCTGGCGCTGGCCCGTGCTTTCCTGAAAGACCCGCGACTCCTCATCCTCGATGAGGCCACCGCCAATCTCGACATGGAAAGTGAGTCGCTGGTTCTGGATGCCCTGCAGCGCTTGGTCCGGGGGCGCACGGCAGTGGTCATCGCCCATCGTCTGGCGACGGCGGAGCGGGCCGACGGGATTTTGGTGGTGGAAGGCGGTCGCGTGGTGGAAGCGGGTACGCATGAGGAGCTCCTTGCCGCCGGCGGCGTCTATGCGCGGCTGGTAGCCGCTTATCGGGGGGATCAATGAGGGATCTCTGGCGTCTGCTCAAACTGTTCGCGCCCTATCGCTGGTGGATGCTGGGTGGCGCTCTGCTGGCCCTGCTGACCATGCTCTCCAACTTTGGTCTCATGACCCTGTCGGGATGGTTCCTGGCCAGTGCGGCGCTGGCTGGCCTTGGTGGCTATGCCACCCTCAATCTCTACAATTTTTTCCTGCCCGCAGCGGGGGTGCGCGGCTTTGCCACCATCCGCGTCCTGTCGCGCTGGCTGGAGCGTATCGTCACGCACGAGGCGACTTTCCGCCTCCTGGCGCAGTTGCGTACCTGGTTCTATACCCGCCTCGAGCCCCTGGCACCGGCAGGTCTGCGTGGGCTGCGCTCTGGCGACCTACTGGCGCGGCTGGTGGCCGACATCGATACCCTCAACAATTTTTATCTGCGCGTCTTTACCCCTTTCCTCGTGGCCGGTCTCGCCAGCCTGATCATGGCGGCTTTCTTTGCCCTCTACGCCTGGCAACTGGGTCTCGCGCTCCTGCTGTTCCTGTTGGTTTCTGGTCTTGGCCTGCCCGTGCTCAGCGAGCGACTGGGGGCGCGGGCAGGGGCAGAGATGACGCAGATCCAGGCCGAGATGCGCGTCCAGATCGTCGATACGCTTCAGGGTATGGGAGAACTGCTGGTGGCCAATGCCGGACCGCGCCTGCAGGGAGAGCTGGCGGAAAAGAATGCCCAGATCATCGCTCGGCAGGGGCACCTGGCGGGAGTCGCGGGAATCGGCAGCGCCGGCATGAGTTTCATGGGCAACCTGGCCCTGTGGGTGATCCTGCTCTTGGGTATTCCCTTGGTGCAGCATGGCATTGGCCGCGCCATGCTACCGATGTTTGCCCTGGGTACCATGGCCGCCTTCGAGGCCATCGTGGCTCTGCCCCTGGCCTTCCAGTTTCTGGGACAGACACGAGCAGCCGCCCGACGTATCTTCGCCGTCGCCGATCTGCCGGCACCCTTTCCCGACGTTGCTGGGCCGGCGCCGCAGCCTGCTGGACTCGACCTCGAGATGCGTGACCTGCGCCTACGCTACCCTGACGCTCAGACCGATGCTCTGCGCGGCTTGAGCCTGCGGGTACCGGAGGGAAGCCGGACGGCCATCCTCGGTGCCACTGGTGCCGGCAAGAGCAGTATCGTCAACCTGCTCCTGCGCTTCTACGATTATCAGGGGGGGTCGGCCCGTCTGGGTGGAGTGGAACTGCGCGACTTTCCCGCCGACGATCTGCGTCGCTACTTTGCCGTCGTGTCGCAACGCAGCTACCTATTCCACAGCACCATCCGCGACAACCTGTTGCTGGCCAAGGGCGACGCGGACGAGGAGGAGCTCTGGGCGGCGCTGGCGGCGGCGCAGTTGGACGAATTCGTGCGCAGCCTTCCCCAGGGGCTCGACAATATCGTCGGCGAGGGGGGGGTCAATCTGTCCGGAGGTCAGGCTCGGCGCGTGGCCATCGCCCGTGCTTTCCTCAAGGATAGTCCCATTCTGCTGCTGGATGAGCCCACGGAAGGCCTGGATGCCATCACCGAGGCGCACTTCCTTGACGCCCTCAAGGCCTTGATGAAAGGACGCACCGTCATCTACATCACCCATCGGCTGCTGGGCCTGAAGGACATGGACCAGATCCTGATCCTGGACGGTGGCCAGGTGGTGGAGGCCGGGACCTATGCCGAACTCATCGCCCGGCCCGATGGTCGTCTGCGCCACTTTGCCAGTTTTCGGACTGCGGCGGAGCTCAGTGCGACTTAGCAGGTGCGCCTCCCAGGATCTTGCCCAGTAGCTGCTCGGCTTCGGCCCGGTCCTGGGAGCATTGGGGCAGGCCAGGATTCTGGGTGCAGCGTGCGGCGCTGCCTAAAAGCTGCAGGGTCTGGCGCTGGAGGCCGGCTTCTGCGCGTCGGTGCGCCGGGCTGCTGGTGACGAGGGAAACCCCATAGCCCAGAGCCGTGGAGACGATGCTGGCGAAGAGAAAGACACTGAGCTTGCGCATAAAGCCCGGTTCCATGCCTTGCCCTTCCAGGAAGCGGTGGCCGTACCAGGCCGCCGGAAAGTAGCTCACGACGCCCACCAGGAGTCCCCACATCAGTTGGCCTCCGCTGCCTTCTGCAAGGGCAGGCTGTAGGGAAGTTCCAGCTTTTCCAGGGGGACCTGCCCCTGTGCTTCCAAACCCAGGGTGCTGTGCTCGGCGTCTTCGGCACGCACTACCGCCAGGGCCTCGAAACTGCCGTCACCCACGGCGGCCGCCTGAATCACGAGGCCGATGCTCTGCTCTCCCATGGCGGCGCTGAAGATGGCACGTCCGGGCGCGAGCGGCGCGTGGGCGCGTAGGCGATAGCACTGATTCTTGAGACGCCCCAGGTAATGGGAGCGTGCCACGATCTCTTGGCCGGGATAACAGCCTTTGGTGAAGCTGATACCACCCAGGACTTCGAGATTGAGTTCCTGGGGGATCACCTGCTCGGTGGTGGCGGCGTTGATGAAGGCAATACCGGCGCGGATGCTGCCCAGACGCCAGTCTGCCCCCGTCGCCTCGTGCGCTCCGCGAGCGCGCAGCTGCTCACCCCAGGATGCGATATCGTCACCGCTGGCAAGGATCAGAAAGGAGGGTTCGGGCCAAGGCAAGCGCACTATCCTGGCGCCGTTGCGCACACTCACCGCGTGTGGCGTGGCCGGGACATCCTCGCCGCCGGGGTTGCCCAGTACTTCTGTAGCGCCCGCGCCCCAGAGGGCCAAGAGCGCGTGCGTGGTGCCGGCGTCCTCGATGTCCACCTTGGCCATCAGACGAAACTTGCGCAGCCGTTCTGCCACCGTTTCCGTCAGATCCCGGGACAGCAGGAGCCAGAAGCCATCGTCGTCGCGGAGCAGATAGAAGTTGGCAATCATCCGGCCTTTGGCGGTGCTGTAGCTGCTCCACTGACCGCCGGGGCTGGGCAGGCTCGTCAAATCGTTGGAGAATTGCCCTTGCAGGAATTTCTCCGCGTCGGCTCCATGGCAATGGAGGATGCCCAGTTCCTCGGAAAGCGGTGCCAGGAAGGACGAATGGGTCATGGGGGTGCTCCTTGGGGATGAGTGTACGGCGGGATGATAGCGCCGCGGGGACCGTCGACCCAAGTCTAGGCTGGCTGGAGTTGGGTTCCCCTACCCAGCAGTTGGCCTTATTGGCCCTACCTTGTGTGTTGGTTGCCCTGTCGGCCACCCTGACCCTCGTTCACCACTGGCGCTGGGGCCTGCTCTGCCTCGCGTTGGTAGCCGTAGTGAGTGCGTTGCTCTGCCCCTGGCGTCGGGCGCAGGTGGAGAGCTTGCCTTGCGGCCTGTCCCTGGACTCGGCAGGAACACTCCGGCTGCACTACGCGGACGGTCGCTCCTGCGGTGTCGCCCTGCGGTCGGGCATGCTCCTTGCGCCAAGGCTCCTGGTGCTGCCCTTGCAGCGTGAGGATGGTACGAGACTCACCGTGTTGTCCCCGATGCCGCCGACGGCAGAGTCCTGGCGACGCTGGCGTCTGCATCTGCGGCGCCGATGGGACGACGCTCGGGCTGCGCCGACCCCAGGCACTGGATGAGATCCTCCGGGGGCTGGTGCGGATTGGGGTGATCGGCATCGTAGTGGCAGCCGCGCGATTCATGCCGCGCGAGGGCGCCGCGGGTCATGAGCCATGCGCACTGCAAGCGATTGCGAAAGGCGTTGTGGGTGATCTCCACGGCGATCCCGGTGGCGGCGAGGGCGTCTTCCTCAAGCCACTGGGTGAGCTGCTCCATGGCCCGCTGCAGTTCTGCCTGGCGGCGCAAGATCCCTACCTGTGTCCACATGAGGTGCTGTAGGGCCCGTCCGCGTTCGTGCGCGACGTCGGCGGGTAGCGCTGGCAGGATATCGGGTTTTGCCGGCACCACGCTGGCGGCCGCGGGCAGGGTCGCGAGGCCAGCCAGGTGGGTGGCGATGGCGCGGGCGGTGACCAGGCATTCCAGGAGGGAGTTGCTGGCCAGGCGATTGGCACCGTGCAGGCCCGTCCAGGCCGCTTCACCGGCGGCATACAGACCGGGCAGGGTGGTCTGGCCCGAGGGGTCGGTGACGATGCCTCCGCAGGTGTAGTGTGCCGCCGGCACGACCGGTACGGCTTCCCGGCAAAGATCGTAGCCGCGCTTCTGGCAATGGGCGTAGATGCCGGGAAAGTGCCGGCGGATCCGCTCGCAGTCCTGTTCGTGAATATCCAGGCAGAGGTGTTGGATACCGCGCTGGCGCATTTCCATGGCCATGGCGCGCGCCACCACGTCCCGTGGAGCCAGTTCGGCGCGCTCGTCGTACTTTTCCAGAAAGGCCTCGCCGCCCGGCAGACGCAGTCTGGCGCCCTCACCTCGCAGTGCCTCCGAGAGCAGGAACGCGGGCTGACCCGGGTCGTAGAGCGTCGTGGGATGGAACTGGATGAACTCGAGGTTGGCCAGCGCCGCTCCAGCGCGCCAGGCCATGGCTAGGCCGTCGCCGTTGGCCCCCCTGGGGCTACTGCTGTGCTGGTAGACCTGGCCGGCACCCCCGCTGGCGAGGACCACCGCGCGCGCGGTAAAGGCCTTGATCCGACCCTGGGCATCCAGGACCCAGGCGCCCAGGCAACGCTCGTCGTCCCGGATGAGATCCAGGGCCATGGTGTGCGGGAAGATCCGTATCTGGTTCTCGCGATATACCTGGGCCAGCAGGGTTCGGGTAATGGCGGCACCGGTGTGGTCGGCAACGTGCAGCACGCGCCGCGTGCCGTGGCCACCCTCCCGGGTCAGTTGCCAGCTGCCGTGTTCGCGGTCGAAGGGCACTCCCCACCCGGCAAGCTCTTCGATTACCGCGGGTCCCGCCGCAACGATCGCCTCGACCCGCTCCGGATGGCATAGACCACCACCGGCGGCAAGGGTGTCGGCAACGTGGGCGGCGATGCTGTCTCGGACGAAGTCCGTTACCGCGGCAATGCCGCCCTGGGCCCAGTCGCTGGCAGAGTCCGTTGCCTCACCCTTGCTGAGGACGGCCACCCGGCCCAGTGGCGCAAGCCCGAGCGCTGCGCGCAGTCCGGCGGCGCCGGCGCCGATGATGAGAAAATCGAAAGAGGGCATGGCTTCCTTGGCCGTGGGGCGATTGCGCGATGGCGTATTCCTCATGATACGATGCCCTGCACAAACAGGTGAAGAAGGCCGCAGGATTTGCCACCCGGCCAGCGCGGACGTGTGCAGTGCAGAAGGATAGGCCGAATGACAGAGAAGACAGGACGCGGCGAATCGGTGGGACAGGATGCCGGTGCGCAGAGCGACCTGGTCCTCGTGCGGCGGGTCCAGAAGGGCGAAAAGGCGGCCTTCGATCTCCTGGTGCGTAAATACCAGCATCGGGTGCTCGCCCTGGTCGGACGTTTTGTGCGCAACCCCGAGGAAGCCGAGGACGTAGCCCAGGAAGCTTTCGTCAAGGCCTACCGGGCGCTCAAGAACTTTCGTGGCGACAGCGCCTTTTATACCTGGCTTTATCGTATCGCCGTCAACACCGCCAAGAACCACCTGGTCGCCCAGGGTCGGCAGGTGTCCATCGCCGACGTCGAGACCGAGGATGCGGAACAATTTGCCAGTGCCGATGGACTAAGGGAGTACGATACCCCGGAAGGTCTCCTGCTGACCAAGGAGATCGCCCAGCATATCGACGCAGCGCTGACGGCCTTGCCGGAGGATCTGCGCATTGCGGTGACCCTGCGCGAGTTTGAGGGACTCAGTTACGACGAGATAGCGCAGGTGATGGAGTGTCCGGTGGGTACGGTGCGGTCGCGGATTTTTCGGGCGCGCGAAGCCATTGCCAAGGTGTTGGCGCCCTTGTTGGAGCAGAGTGATCATGAACGATGAGTCGCAGAAAGCCTTGATGGCGTTCATGGCAGGGGAGCTGCAGGGGCTGGAGGCGGAGCGCATGGCGCAACGGCTGGAGCGCGAAGCCGCCTTGGCCGAGGCTTGGGAGCGGCAGCATCGGGTGAGTTTTCTCCTTCAGCAGGGGCGCTCTGGCCAGCGGCCGGCACCAGCGGATTTTGCCGCCCGGGTGCGGGCGGCCATCGCCCTGGAGACGGAGGAAGGGGCACTGGAAAGCCGGCGCCGTCCCGCCAATGGTCCTTGGTTCAAGGCCTCGGCGGCAGCGGCGGTGGTCGTGCTGGCGGTGTCGCTCCTGAGCTTCCTGCCCGGGCGGGGACATGTCCCCACCAGTCAGATGGCGAGTTCGTCCCGTGGGGCGAGTGCCACGCAGGCAGTGGCCATGGATAACGGCGGCAAGACGGTTTTTGCCCTGCGACCAGTGCGTTTCGTGACCACGGTGGAGCCGGACAGTCGCGCCGATTTGCTCATCCAGCGCGATATCCGTCGGATCTGGGTGCCAAGCGGGCGCGCTTTCCCCAATGCCGCCCTGGGTTACGCCGGCTACGATCCGGCATCCTTCGGGGGCAGACTTCTTCCCACCCGCTATGAGCGTGGTGCCGGCATTGCCAGTCCGGACCTTTGGGCTCCCGCCGGTCAACCCTGATGGTGTTTTCGTTCTCAGTGCTTTAGAGTAGTCATCCGTAGACAAGGGGCAGGCGCGTTCGCGCCTGGCCTGCGCGGGCGCCTGGGAGGGCAGGTGTCACCGCGGTATCGATCAACCAGGAGATGTTAGGGAGGCTTTGTGCGGAGAGAGCGTTTTGCGGGCCTGAAGAGCCCGCTGGTTGCCGTTGCGGTGGTTCTGAGTCTGGGTATTGGTGCCTTGTCGCCGGTCTATGCCGATGCGGCCAATACCTCGACCTTGGTCAACCTCCCCGATTTTACTCCCATCGTCCGCCAATACGGACCGGCCGTGGTCAATATCAGCACCACGGAGACCAAGGTAGCCCGCAACGCTGGGTCGCCCTTTCCGCCCAATTCGCCCCTGAATCAGTTCTTTGCTCCCTTCTTCGGGCCCCAGGGACCTGGCGGAGGGCCTGAGGACAAATATCAGGTACAGTCCCTGGGCTCCGGCTTCATCGTCAGTCCCGATGGCTATATCGTCACCGCGGCGCATGTGGTCAAGGGCGCGCAGAAGATCATCGTCAGCCTCACCAATCACCAGCAGTACGAGGCGAAACTGGTGGGTCTGTCCACCCGCATCGATGTGGCCCTCCTGAAGATCGATGCCAAGAATCTTCCCACCGTGCAGATCGGCGACTCCAGTAAACTGGAGGTGGGTCAGTGGGTGCTGGCCGTGGGGGCGCCCTTCGGTTTCGAGAATAGCGTAACCCAGGGCGTGGTGAGTGCCACCTCCCGGCCCCTCCCCGACGACCCCTACATCCCCTTCATCCAGACGGACGTGCCCATCAATCCGGGCAATTCGGGTGGGCCGCTTTTCAACATGCGTGGCCAAGTAGTGGGTATCAACGACCAGATCTACACCAACAGTGGCGGCTACATGGGGCTGTCCTTCTCCATCCCCATCAACGTCGCCATGGATGCCGTCAAGCAGCTGAAACTGGGTCAGAAGGTGCATTTTGGCTGGCTTGGGGTGATGATCCAGGATGTGAGCATGGATCTGGCCAAATCCTTCCACATGAAGGAACCCATGGGCGCCCTGGTGTCGCAGGTGGTGCCCAACGGTCCTGCGGCCAAGGCCGGGATCAAGCCCGGGGATGTGATCGTCTCCTTTGACGGTCAGCCCGTGTACAACTCGGCGCAGCTGCCGCCCCTGGTGGGTGCCCTGCCGGCCGGCTTCAAGGCCAAGGTGGGGATCATCCGCGACGGCAAGGCCATGACCCTGCCCATCACCATCGAGAGCCTGCCCTCGGACATGAATGGCAAGGAAGAAGGTCAGGAGCCTGCCAGTCCGAGCCAGAAGGGCGACATCAAGCGCTTGAACATCAAGGTAGGCCCCCTGTCGGCCTCGGCCAGGCAGCAGTTGGACGTGAACAGCGGTGTGCTGGTTCTGGGGGTTGGGCAGGGCCCGGCGGGCCAGGCCGGTGTGCGGCCGGGGGACGTGATCCTGCAGGTGGCCCAGCAGCCCGTGACCTCGGTGGCGGACCTGCAGAAGATCGTCGCAAGCCTGCCCGCGGGGCAGCCCATCCCGGTGCTCCTGCATCGGGCCCAGGGGAACTTCTACGTCGTGCTGACTCTGCCGCGCTAAGGGCGGGGAGCAAGGTGCGGGGGGCTGGCCGGCAAGGCCCGCCCCTTTTTCTTGTTGCCGGCCCTTTTTCTGTTAGGATGTGGCGCTATTGTCGGTCCGCCGTCCTGCCCTGATTTTGGAAGCTGAATCTGGTCCATGAGCGAACAGTCCCTCATCCGTAACTTCTCCATCATCGCCCACGTGGATCACGGCAAGTCCACCCTGGCGGATCAGTTCATTCGCCTGTGCGGTGCCTTGAGCGATCGCGAAATGTCGCAGCAGGTGCTCGACAGCATGGATATCGAGCGGGAGCGGGGCATCACCATCAAGGCTCAGAGCGTACGCCTGAACTACCGGGCCGACGATGGCAAGCTCTACGCCTTCAACCTCATCGACACTCCGGGTCACGTGGACTTTTCCTACGAGGTCAGCCGCTCCCTCGCCGCCTGCGAGGGCGCGCTGCTGGTGGTGGATGCCTCTCAGGGTGTGGAGGCGCAAAGTGTGGCCAATTGCTACACGGCCATGGAGCACGATCTGGAGATCATCCCGGTGCTCAACAAGATCGATCTGCCCGCCGCAGATCCCGAGCGGGTGCGGCGGGAAATCGAGGAGATCGTCGGTCTCCCGGCCGCCGATGCCATTCTGGCCAGCGCCAAGGAGGGTATCGGTATCCGCGAAATCCTCGAGCAGGTGGTGCGGCAGATTCCGCCACCGCGGGGGGAGCGCGATGCCCCGCTGCAGGCCCTCATCATCGACTCCTGGTTCGACAATTACGTGGGTACGGTAGTACTGGTACGGGTGGTCAACGGCAGCCTGCGCGCCGGACAGAAGATTCGGACCATGGCGGGACAGAAGGACTATGTGGTGGAGAAGGTGGGAGTCTTCACGCCCAAGGCCTTGATCGTTCCGGAACTGGAGACCGGAGCGGTCGGCTTTGTCATCGCTGGAGTGCGCAGCATCGATGGCGCGCGGGTGGGGGATACGCTCACGGACGCCAGCCGGCCGGCGGCGCAGCCCTTGCCCGGCTTTCGCCAGGTGCAGCCGCAGGTCTTCACCGGTCTCTACCCGGTGGACTCCAGCGATTACGAGAGTTTTCGCGAGGCACTGCAAAAGCTGCGGCTCAACGATTCGGCGCTGCAGTTCGAACCTGAGACCTCCCAGGCCCTGGGGTTTGGTTTTCGCTGCGGCTTTCTGGGCCTGCTGCACATGGAAATCGTGCAGGAGCGCCTGGAGCGGGAGTACGGCCTGGAACTCATCAGCACGGCACCCACCGTGGTGTACGAGGTAGAGACCACCGATGGCAGTGTCCTGCACATCTCCAATCCCGCCGATCTGCCAGTGCCCAATCGCATACACGATATCCGCGAGCCCGTCATTCTTGCCAATATTCTCACGCCCGAGGCTTACCTTGGCCCGGTGATCACCCTTTGTGAGGAGCGTCGTGGGCGGCAAAAGAATCTGCAGTTCACGGGTGGTCAGGTCATGGTCAGTTACGAGTTGCCCCTGAACGAGGTCGTCCTGGATTTTTTTGACCGTCTCAAATCCGTTAGCCGTGGCTATGCTTCCATGGACTATGAGTTCGCCCGCTTCGAAAGTGGCCCCCTGGTCAAGATGGACGTCCTCATCAATGGCGAAAAGCTGGACGCCCTCTCCTGGATCGTCCACCGCGACTTTGCCGAGCGCCGTGGGCGTGAGTTGGTGGGCAGGCTCAAGGAACTCATTCCCCGGCAGATGTTCGAAGTGGCCATACAGGCGGCCATAGGCGCCAAGATCATCGCCCGCGAAACGGTCAAGGCGCTGCGCAAGAACGTCTTGGCCAAATGCTACGGCGGCGACATCACCCGCAAACGCAAGCTTTTGGAAAAACAGAAAGAAGGCAAGAAACGGATGAAACAGGTGGGGCACGTGGAGATCCCGCAGGAGGCTTTCTTGGCCATCCTTCAGAGCGATAAACGTTGAGCGCCCATCGGTCCTTGCGGATTGGGCATGAGGAAAGAGGATAAGGCATGGATTTTACGCTGGGTTTGTTTCTGGCTGTGGTGCTCACCGGACTCGTCTGGCTGTTGGATATCGTATTCTTCCGCGCCCGTCGCGCACCGAACACGAAAGAGTCGGTGGTGGTGGAATACGCCCGCAGCTTCTTTCCCGTGCTGCTCGTGGTGTTTTTGATCCGTGCCTTTCTCTTCGAGCCCTTTCAGGTGCCCTCGGGTTCGATGATCCCCACCATCCGGGTGGGCGATTTTCTGCTCGTCAACAAGTTTGCCTATGGTCTACGCTTACCGCTGATCCACACGGAACTGACCCACGGCGGGCCGGTGCAAGCCGGCGACATCATGGTATTCCGTTATCCCAAAAATCCGCGCATCGATTACATCAAGCGCGTCATTGGCCTGCCCGGTGATACCATCGAGGTCAAAGGCAACGATCTGTATATCAATGGCAAGCTCGTGCCGCAGAAATACATCGGCCCCTTTGCCTACCGTCCCGAAGGGCAGGGCGATCGCGGCATGGTCATTCCCACCAAGGAATATGCCCAGACCATCGGCGGCCACACCTTCCACATCATCGAATTCGATACGCCAGAAGCGCATATGGATTTCGGTCCCTACAAGGTACCGCCCAATTGCTATTTCATGATGGGGGATGACCGCGACAACAGTAACGATAGCCGCTTCTGGGGCTGCGTACCGCGTGCCAACATCGTCGGCAAGGCCATGTTCGTCTGGTTTTCCTGGGACAGTGAAAACTGGTCCATACGCTGGAATCAGATCGGGCGGGCCCTGGACGGTCCGCACAACTGAGCGGCCCGCTTGCAAAGTGCCGGTATTGACCTAATTGGCATCTCGGGGCTGCAAAGAGGACGGTATGAAGAGAGGGTACGGTAAGCAGGTGATCGTGTCGCGCGAGGGCGGGATGTCCCTCATCGGGGTCATTTTCTGGATCGTGATCCTGGCCATGGTCGTCGCGCTGATCGTCAAGGTCATGCCCGTCTACTACGAGAATTTGTCTCTCCAGCATATCGTCCAGCAACAGGTGCAGGCGACCACGCCCGAGGAATCCCTGGATCGAGTTCGGCGCGACCTCAACGATCGCCTGGCCGTGGCCATGATCGAAATCCCACAGCAGGATATCTTCATCAGCCGCAACGGTAGCTCCGGACCGGTGCAGATCCGGGTCGACTATGAGCGTGAAGTGCCGCTTTTTGCCAATGTGAGCCTGCTCATTCACTTCGATACCCGAGCTTGAGGTCCTGGCCGGGGGATAGACCACTCTCGCTGGCGCACATTTCGGTTTATAATCTTTTCATGAAATCATTGGAACGATTGCAACAGGCCATCGGTTATGTGTTTCAGGACGAGGTACTCCTGCGCCAGGCCCTCACCCACCGCAGCGCCGGCGCCCAGCACAACGAACGTCTGGAGTTTCTGGGCGATGCGGCCCTGAATTTTGTGGTGGCGGCGGAGCTCTACGCCCGTTTCCCCAAGGTCAGTGAGGGCAACCTGTCGCGCATGCGGGCGCGTTTGGTGCGGGAGGAGACCCTGGCCCAGGTGGCGGGCGAGATCGCGCTGGCCGATTCCCTCATTCTCGGACCGGGGGAGCTGCGTTCCGGGGGCGCGCGGCGCGACTCCATCCGCGCCGATGCCTTGGAGGCGATCATCGGTGCGGCCTACCTGGACGGAGGCTTTGCCGCCGCCCAGGGGATCGTGCGTCAGCTCATCGTCCCCCTGATGACCGAGGCCTTGGGCGACGAGGAACTGCGCGACCCCAAGACGCGGCTGCAAGAATTTCTTCAGGGTCAGGGTAAGCCCTTGCCGAGCTACAGTCTGGTGGAAGAAAAAGGCCAGGCGCACGAACGCCGCTTTGTCGCGCGGTGCAGCGTTCAGGGGGTGCCCGCCACCGACGCCGAGGCCGGCAGCCGCCGCAAGGCTGAACAACAGGCCGCGCAGCAGATGCTGGAGCAATTGCAGAAGTCGCCCGCAGGTCAGCAGCGGCATGCCGGCTGACGACACCGTCGCGCGCTGTGGCGCGGTAGCCCTGGTGGGCCGTCCCAATGTCGGCAAATCGACCCTCCTCAATCACCTCATCGGCCAGAAAATCAGTATCACCGCGCCGCGGCCACAGACGACCCGGGATCAGATACTGGGAGTCTGGACGCGCGGACAGGCGCAGATACTTTTTCTCGATACGCCTGGAGTGCACCGCGGTTATCGACGGCTCAACCGCCACCTGCTGCGTGCCACCCGTGCGGCGCTGGACGGTGCCGATCTGGGAATTCTGGTGGTGGAGGCACTGCTGTGGACGGCGGCCGATGCCGAGGCCTTGCGCTGGCTGGAGCAGCGCTCCATCCCACTGCTTGCGGTGGTGAACAAGGTAGATCGGGTGCGCGGCAAGGCCCGCCTGCTCCCCTATCTGGCAGAGCTCGGCCGGCGTGCCCCATTCCTCGAAATCCTGCCCCTCAGCGCCCGCCGTGCCCAGGATGCAGAGCGGCTTGCCGGACGTATCCTGCCGCACCTGCCGCCGGGACCGCCGCGCTTTGCCGCCGATACGCTGACGGATCGTCCCCTGCGTTTTCTTGCGGCGGAGTTTGTCCGGGAGCAGATCTTTCGGCAACTGGGCGCCGAAGTTCCCTACGATACCGCCGTCGCCATCGAACGCTACACCGTCACCGAGGACGATCGCCACGAGATCGAGGCGACCATCTACTGCCGTCGCCCGGGACAGAAGGCCATCCTCGTCGGTGAGGGCGGTCAGCGTCTCAAGCAGATCGGCAGCCGCGCGCGCCAGGCCATCGAGGAGTTGACGGGCAGTCGGGTGTGGCTGGGTCTCTGGGTCAAGGAAAAGGAGGACTGGGACGACGATCGCAGCCTGCTCCATGAGCTGGGTTATGGAGACTGAGGGCGAAGACCACGCTTTTGTCCTGCATCGTTACCCCTTTTCCGACAGCAGCCTGGTGCTGGAGGTAATCACCGCTGGTCACGGGCGTCTGGGTCTCTTGGCGCGCGGCGCGCGCAGACCGCGTTCGGCCCTGGGCGGTCTCGAAGCTGGGCGCCCCTTTGTGCTGCGCTGGCGTGGCCGGGGCGAACTACCGACCCTGGTGAGTGCCGACGAAGTGGCTCCGGCGCGCCTGCCCGGTCCCTGGCAGGGGCTCTGCCTTTTTTACGTCAACGAACTGGTGCTGCGACTCACGGTACGCAACGACCCCGTACCGGAACTTTTCGCGGCCTATGCCGAGGTGCTGGAGGACCTGTGGGCGGGTGCGCGGGCGACCTGGCATTTGCGCCGCTTCGAGCAACGACTGCTTCGGGCGCTGGGCTGGGCGGCGGACCTGCCGTACTGTACCGTCTGCGGCACGGCCTGGAAGCTAGGCTCGGATGCCTGGAGCCAAGGCCCTGGGGCGGCCCCGCGCTGTCCGCTCCACGCCGAGCCTGGGGGTCTGATCCTTACGGATGCCATGATCCAGTGGTTGAGCGGCAGCATGATACAAGCGCCAGTATCCTCCATTCAGGACCCCCTGCGGCGCTATCTGCGGGCCCAGATCGACGAGCTCCTGGACGGACGCCCACTGGAGAGTCGTCGGCTCCTTGCGGCATACTTACGGCGGCAAAAGGATTCGGGGAGACAAACATGGTAGCGCTGGGCGTCAATATCGACCACGTGGCAACGCTGAGGCAGGCGCGCGGCACGATCTATCCCGATCCCCTGGAGGCCGCTTTTGTAGCGGAACGTTTCGGTGCCGACGCCATCACCGCCCATCTGCGCGAGGATCGGCGGCACATGCAAGAGCGCGACATCCGCCTGTTGCGCCAGTGCCTGCGCACCCGTCTCAATCTGGAGATGGCCGTCAGCGAGGATATCCTCGGCCTTGCCGAGGAGCTGCAGCCCAGCGATTGTTGTCTGGTACCGGAGCGGCGTGCCGAGTTGACCACGGAGGGCGGGCTGGACGTCTGTCAGGGCCGCGAACGCATCGGCCTTGCCTGTGCGCGTCTGGCGGCGGTCGGCGTGCGGGTGTCGCTTTTCGTCGATCCCGAGCGGCGCCAGCTAGAGGCGGCGGCGGAAGTGGGTGCGCCGGTGGTGGAGTTGCACACGGGCCCCTATGCCAATGCGTGCACGCGTGCCCAGCAGCGCGACGAGCTGGCCAAGCTCCGCGAAGCGGCACAGCATGCGGCGGGACTGGGTCTGCGGGTGCATGCCGGGCACGGTCTGGATTATCCCAATGTGCAAGCGGTGGCGGCCATTCCCGAGGTCCGGGAGCTCAACATCGGTCACGCCATCGTTGCCCACGCGCTCTTCGTTGGCCTTGGGCCGGCGGTGGCCGAAATGAAGCGGCTCCTGCGCGAGGCCCGCGGGTGATCGTCGGCCTCGGCTGTGACCTCATCGCGGTGGCCCGCATGGCGGCACTCCACGAGCGCTACGGTGAGCGTCTGCAGCAGCGACTGCTGGCGGCGACGGAACTTGGCGAGCTACCGCCGGGGCCGGGCGTCGCCGCTTTCCTGGCCCGTCGCTTTGCCGCCAAGGAGGCAGCGCTCAAGGCCCTGGGTACGGGTTTGCGGGCGGGGATCCGCTGGGTCGATCTGAAGGTCGTGCACGACTCCCTCGGCCGGCCCGAACTGCAGTTTGCCGGGGCTGCCCAACAGCGCCTGCGCGCGTTGGCCAGACGTCCCGGGGTCTGGCTCAGCATCAGCGACGAACGGGCCTACGCCCTGGCCACGGTCGTCATTGAAGATCGGGATCCGCCTCGGGAGGGGGTTTAGCCATGGTGAGGGAGGAGGATAGATGCGCGTGACGGTGATTGGCACGGGCTATGTTGGCCTGGTGACCGGCGCTTGCCTGGCACAGGTGGGCAATCGGGTCCTGTGCATCGATGTGGATGCCCAGAAAGTGGCGCATCTGCAGCAGGGTCAGGTACCGATCCATGAGCCGGACCTGCCGGAGATCGTTGCCGAGGGACTGCGCGGCGGACGTCTCGCCTTCAGCACCGACATCGCAGCGGGTGTGGCCCACGGTGAGTTCCTCTTCATTGCCGTCGGCACGCCGCCCGAGGAAGACGGTTCGGCGGATCTGCGGCACGTGTTGGCCGTAGCCGACGCCATTGGCCAGCACCTCTCGGACAAACGCATCGTCATCAACAAGTCCACGGTGCCCGTGGGGACCGCGGCGCTGGTCCGAGAGCGCATCCACGCGCGTTTGCGCGAGCGCGGTCTGGAGCTTTCCATACCGGTGGTGTCCAACCCGGAGTTTCTCAAGGAAGGAGCTGCCGTGGCCGACTTCATGAAGCCGGACCGGATCATCGTCGGCACGGACGATCCCGAAGTCGCCGAGCGCATGCGCAGCCTGTATGCGCCCTTCAATCGCAACCACAACCGTCTGATTCTGATGGACGCACCTTCGGCAGAGCTGACCAAATACGCGGCCAATGTCATGCTCGCCACCAAGATCTCCCTCATGAACGAGCTTGCGGGTCTGGCGGAGCGTCTGGGGGCGGATATCGAGGCGGTACGCATCGGCATCGGGGCCGACCCACGCATCGGCTACGACTTCATTTATCCCGGCTGCGGTTATGGCGGATCCTGTTTCCCCAAGGACGTGCGGGCCCTGGAGCATACCGCCCGGAATGTGGGTTTTGCCGTACCCCTCATCGCTGCCGTCGAGACCGTCAACAACCGCCAAAAACGGATTCTGGAGCAAAAACTCCAGGAGGCGCTGGGCAAGGATGCCCTTGCGGGGGCACGCATCGCTATCTGGGGTCTCGCTTTCAAACCCAATACGGACGACATGCGCGAGGCTCCCAGTCGCGTCTTGATGGAGGGGCTCTGGGCTCGAGGGGCGCAGGTCCGTGCCTACGATCCGGCGGCCATGGCCGAGGCGCGGCGGCTCTACGGTGAGCGCGCCGATTTGACCCTCTGTGCCGATCCGTACGAAGCCTGCGATGAGGCCGACGCGCTGGTCATCTGCACGGAGTGGCAAATCTTCCGTAGCCCCGATTTTGCCGATATCCGGCGCCGGCTGCGGCGACCCATCATCGTCGACGGGCGCAACCTCTACGATCCCAATAGCCTGCGCCGCGAGGGGTTCAGCTATCATGCCATTGGTCGCCCCTGATCCGCTCTCCCTGGACGGTTTCGCGCCCCGCCCCGTGGCGGTGGTGGGCGACGTCATGCTCGACCGCTACTGGTTTGGCAAGGTCGAGCGCATTTCCCCCGAGGCTCCGGTACCCGTGGTCCAGGTGCATAGGGAGGAGGCCCGACCGGGCGGGGCTGCCAACGTGGCGGTCAACGTCGGTGCACTGGGGGCCGTGGCGCGCCTGCTGGCCGCCGTGGGCGAAGATGAAGCGGCCCAGCGTCTGGCCGAGCTCCTGCACCGGGCGGGTGTGGAAACCGATCTGCTGCGTGACCCGGCACTCACCACCACCGTCAAGCTCCGGGTCATCGGCCACCAGCAGCAGCTTTTGCGTATGGATTTCGAGAACAGGCTGGTCACCCATGCTGCCACCGCGTTGCTCGCACGCGCCGACGCACTGCTGGAGGGCTGCGGAGCCCTGCTGCTCTCGGATTACGGCAAGGGCAGTCTGGCGCCGGTGGGTGACTGGATCCGACGGGGGCGCAGTCGGGGACTGCCGGTGCTGGTGGATCCCAAGGGACGGGACTATGCGCCCTACCGTGGGGCTACCCTGTTGACACCCAACCGGTCGGAGTTCATGGCCGTGGTGGGACCGTGGCAGGACGAGCAGGATTTCCTGGCGCGCGGCGAGCAGCTGCGGCGCAGCCTTGACCTGGACGCGCTTTTGGTAACCCGTGGCGAAGAGGGGATGACCCTGTTTACCGCTGCCGGCCCCACCCACCACCCCGCCCGGGCGCGGGAGGTCTTTGACGTCACCGGTGCTGGCGACACGGTCATCGCGACATTGGCCACGGCCCTGGCCGCTGGCTGGCCCTTGGAGCCGGCTGTGGACCTTGCCAATCGCGCCGCCGGAATCGTCGTCGGCAAGCTCGGTGCGGCAACGGTGTCGGTGGATGAACTGCGTGCCGCCTGCGCGGCAAGGCTGGAGTGACTCGTGTCTACGGTTACGCAGCACCGGCTGCCCGTACCCAAACTGCTGGCCCGGCGCGTGGGCAGAGCGCTGGCGGACTTCACTATGATCCGCCCAGGGGATCGCATCTTGCTGGCCCTCTCCGGCGGTAAGGACTCCTGGAGCCTCTTGGAGTTGCTGCGCGAGTGGCAGGCCCACAGCCCCATCCCCTTCGCTCTGGGTGTGGCCACCGTCGACCCCATGAGTCCCGAGTACGATCCGGCACCGCTTCGAGCCGCCGTGGAGGCCCGGGGCTTGCCCTATTATCTGGAACGGCAGGACATCTACGGACGGGCACAGCAACATCTGGGGCGTCCTTCCTACTGCAGCTTCTGCGCGCGGATGCGTCGCGGGGTGCTGTATGCCTGCGCGCGGCGCGAGGGCTACAACGTCCTGGCTCTTGGCCAGCATTTGGACGACCTCGCGGAGAGTTTTTTTCATGTCCTTGTTCTACAACGGAGAGCTGCGCACGATGAAGGTGCACTATCGGGTGCGGGAAGGGGATCTGCGGGTCATTCGTCCCCTGGCTTACTGCCGCGAGCGCCAGACCCGTGACTTCGCCGAGGCCACGGGACTGCCCGTCATCCCGGAAAACTGTCCTGCCTGCTTCGCGCACCCCACCGAGCGCGCTTACGTCAAGACCCTGCTGGCGCAGCAGGAGGCTCGCGATCCTCGCCTCTTTCGCCAGTTGCGGCGAGCCATGTTGCCCCTCATGGCGCGCGGGCTCCCGCAGCTCGATGAGGGGTGGACATGACGGATTTCGTCCAGGGCTTTTACTGGGAGACCTTGCCCCTGCGCGGCGCGCGTTGTCGCCTGGATGGCATCCTGGCGGAGCTGCGGCGGCGCTTCACGCCGCCCGATGCGCTGTTGAAACTCATGGGCGAGGCCGTCGTCGGTCTGGTGCTGCTGTCGAGCACGCAAAAGCAGTATGAGCGCCTGACCCTGCAGGCGCAGAGTTCCGGTGATCTGCGCCTGCTCGTCGCCGATATGTTTCAGGGAGGTGGGCTGCGTGCCTACGCCCACTGGCTGGGAGGAGATGGGCGCGTGGACCTCGTTGATCTCCCCGACGCGCTTCTGGCCGTGACCGTCGATCCCGGCCTCGACCGCGATCGCTACCAGGGACTCATTCGCCTGCGCCGCAGTCTGACGGCCTCTCTGGAGGCCTACTTCGGCGAGTCGGTACAGTCACCGGCCTACTTCCGGATCGTGGTGGATGTCGAAGCGGGTATGGCTGGCGGCTATTTTCTGCAGCGTCTACCGGGCATCCTGAGTGCCGAGGAGTGGCGGGTTGCCACCGGCTTTTTGGCCGTAGGCAGCGACCGGTCCCTCCTCTTGGCTCAGCCAGAGCAGTTTCTCCCGGAGATATTTCCGGGGGTGGGATTACGCCTGCAAAGGCAGCAGGATCTGCATTTTCAATGTTCCTGCTCGTTGGAGCGTGTCGAGAACATGCTGCTGGCCCTGGGTGAGGCGGAGGTGATGGCGACCTTGGAACAAGAGGGAGCCATCCTCGTCACCTGCGAGTACTGCCAGCAGATCTACCGTCTGGGCGAAGCAGAGGTGGCGGCGCTGTTTGGCCAGGAAAAGGCTCGCCACTAGGGGATCGTCCCCGGATCGGGTCGGCGTCCACCGCGCGAGATCGCTATTGGTGTGGGCCGATGTATCGCTTGTCTTCGGCCTGCGCATAGGCGCGCCGCAGATGTAGATCGTCGCGGCGATCGATCAGGTAGTAGACTATGCCGAGGACCAGAGTCGCCAGGGCGTAAGCAAGGATTTTCTGGGTGGATACCTCGGAATTCTCGATGAGGATGAACTGGCGCGATATGGCCAGGATGGCAATGAGCACGACGGTTTTCACCTTCACCACCTGCCCTCGTCGCATCACCGAGTGAAATATGGTGTGGTTGAATTCCATGGCGATGAGTAGACCCATGGCGCTGCCGAACAAGGACGTAATCTGCCTTTCTACCTGGTCCTGATGGTAATTCATCAAGATTTTCAGCAGGTGATCCAGGACCGACCACAGGGACAATAAAATGACGACGGTGAGAATCACCGAGAGCGCCAGCGCGACGATTTGCTCGAGGCGCTCGTAGGTACTGAGGACCGCCCAATCGCGGATGATGTTGCCAAGGCGAGAGGGGCGGGTGCTTTTAGCGTCGAGGTTGGCCAAGGCCGCGCCTGCCCTCAGTCCGGAAAGACACGCCGTACCTGCTCGTCCTCGCTGCCCGCCAAGAGCTCCCGGGTGCGCGCCAGAAACTCGCGGGCGCGGACGCGGTCGCTGTTGTCGGCGGCCTGCCAGATGGGAAACAGGGTGTTCTCCTCGCGATTCTCGTGCTTGGCCAGGGAACCCGAGAGCACCGCACAGATGGCCGGTAGCATGGCGTAATCCTGCTCTGCGAAGGTCTCCTGTACCAGGCGCGACTGATCGATGATGCTGTCGTGCTCGTACAGCATATCCGCCAGCGGACCCTGCTCCGAACCACCGCCTAGTACCGGACCCAGCACGTGGTTCTCCATGTGCACGTGGCGGCGCAAACCGATCCAGTAATCCTGGAAGATCTTTTCGGCCTCCTCGACGCGATTGGCATTGGCAGCGGCCAGGACATCGGCAAACTGACGATCGAGGCGGTAGTGATCCCAGGTGAGCAGGTCGACGACGTCGCGGGCCTCCGCCTCGAAGCGGGGGCGTATCTCGGCAGTCCAGTCGCGATCCTCGCCCTCCGCTTGCCAGGAGATCCCGTCCCGTAGCTGGAAAGCCGTGGCTTTGAGCAGAGCGCGCGGGTCACGGTCGCTGCGCAGGCGGATACGCTGGCCGATACCCAGGGTCTGGGCGGCGGTGAAGAGTTGCGGCCCGGCCACACTGTCGGGTACGCCGCGGATGTCGATCTCGGTGACGGTGAGGAGTGCAGAATGCTCAAGGACGTCGGTCACGATACCATCTCCTGTCCGTGTAATTAGACCGAGTATAACGAGCCCCGGGCCTGTGGGCAACGAAAAGCGGGATCGCTGCAGCGGTTCTTCATCGGTGTGCGAAGGGGCGCGGTTTGGAAGCAGCCGGTGCCAGCGGATTTTGGTAACCGTCATTGGTCTGTGCTACTTTCGTTACGGTTCCCGATCTTTCCGGGCATTGGCACAATGGGGTGGAATCGTGCTCTTTCTCGTTCGACCGCTGCATCGATGGGCCAAGAAATACCGTGTGGCGCACCATCACGTCCTGCTGCTCTGGTCTGCCTTATCCCTGCTCATCCCGGCGCTGGCGCTCTTCGCCGCTTTTGGCATGACCTTTTCCAGCATTGCCCAGGCGCTTTCGCTTTTCATTCTGGGCTTGGCCATCGGCATTTTCTTTTACATTCTCCTGCTCGCCGAAGAGGAGCGTATTACCAGATCGGCCCGGTAGCTGGTCAAAGCGAGGGCCGCTCTGCTTCGAGGATGGAAGCGCCGATACCGTCGGCAGTGGCGACAAACTTTGACAGTCTCCAGGGGAATTCGGTAGCATCCAAGGGTTGCCGAAACGCTAGGGGCGCCCCACCGGGGCTGAGAGGTACCCTTGGAACCTGATCCGGGTCATGCCGGCGTAGGGAAGCGGATCTCCAGGGCGGGTCTGGCGTTTGGCGTCCACTGCTCCAGGAGGTGTCTCATGGCAACCCGTTCATCGGATATTCTTTCAGCGCCCGACACGGCGGCCGTCACCACGGGCCCCATACCCGGTTCCACCAAGGGTTGGGAAAGCGGCCAGCAGTACACCATGCTGCGCGTGCCCCACCGTCGGATCCGCCAGTCGAACACCCCCTCTCGCCAGGGTGGCTCGGTGCACAATCCCGAGATACCGGTGTACGACAGCAGCGGCCCCTACACGGACCCCGAAGTCCAGATCGACATTCAGCGTGGACTTGCCCCCCAGCGCTGGTCCTGGCCCTGGGTACTGCCCACGGCACTCGTACACAGCATCGAGCCTGCCTCGGCCTACGGCCGCGCGCGCGCCCAAGACCCAGCCACCGAGGCCATTCGCTTTCGGCGTCGGCACGAAATCCGGCGCGCCGCACCGGGGGGTAATGTCACCCAGATGCACGCCGCCCGGCGAGGGATCATCACCCCCGAGATGGAATATGTGGCGATCCGCGAAAATCAGGCCCTGGACCTCCTGCGCGAGAGTCATCCGGAGCTTTTTCGGGCCCACGCCGGCGAGGCTTTCGGTGCGGCCATCCCCGAGCGCATCACGGCGGAATTCGTGCGCGAGGAAATTGCCCGCGGGCGGGCCATCATCCCCGCCAACATCAATCACCCCGAGCTCGAACCCATGATCATCGGTCGCAACTTCCTGGTGAAGGTCAACGCCAACATCGGGAATTCGGCGGTGACCTCTTCCATTGCCGAGGAAGTGGAAAAGATGGTCTGGGCCATCCGCTGGGGGGCCGATACGGTCATGGATCTGTCCACGGGCAAGCACATCCACGAGACGCGCGAGTGGATTCTGCGGAACAGTCCCGTTCCCATCGGTACCGTACCCATCTATCAGGCTTTGGAGAAGGTGGACGGCAAGGCCGAGGAACTCAGCTGGGAGCTCTTCCGCGATACCCTCATCGAGCAGGCGGAGCAGGGTGTGGACTACTTCACCATCCACGCCGGGGTGCTTTTGCGCTACATCCCGCTCACGGCCTCACGTCTGACGGGCATCGTGTCCCGCGGTGGTTCCATCATGGCCAAATGGTGTCTGGCGCACCATGAGGAGAACTTCCTCTATACCCACTTCCGTGAGATCTGCGCCATCATGAAGGCCTACGACGTGAGTTTTTCCCTGGGCGATGGCTTGCGTCCGGGTTCCCTTGCCGATGCCAACGACGAGGCGCAGTTTGCCGAACTCCACACCCTGGGGGAGCTCACCCGGATCGCCTGGGAAGAGGACGTTCAGGTCATGATCGAGGGTCCGGGTCACGTGCCCATGCAGCGGATCCGCGAAAACATGGAAGAAGAGCTCACGCACTGCTTCGAGGCGCCGTTCTACACCCTTGGGCCCTTGACCACCGATATCGCCCCAGGCTATGACCACATCACCAGCGCCATTGGCGCGGCACAGATCGGCTGGTACGGTACGGCCATGCTCTGCTACGTCACGCCCAAGGAGCACCTGGGCCTCCCCGACAAGGACGATGTCCGCGAGGGGGTCATTGCCTACAAGATTGCCGCCCACGCCGCCGATCTGGCCAAGGGATTTCCGGGAGCGCAGGTGCGTGACAATGCCCTATCCAAGGCGCGCTTCGAATTTCGCTGGCGCGACCAGTTTCACTTAGGCTTGGATCCCGAGAAAGCCGAAGCCTATCACGACGAAACCCTCCCCCAGGAAGGCGCGAAGCTCGCCCATTTCTGCTCCATGTGTGGGCCACACTTCTGCTCCATGAAGATCAGTCAGGACGTGCAAGATTTCGCCTTGCAGCAGGCGGGGCTGGAGGAGAAGGCGGAGGAGTTCCGGCGTCAGGGGCACAAACTCTACCTGCGCTCCTGAGCCCGAGGGGGCGTCAGGCCCCCCAGACTCCCGCCAGTATTGCCAGCAGGGCAAGCAGCGCGAACATCCGGGCAAAACGTCCGAATTTCTGGAAAGCCTGCTCTGCCGCCGACCAGTCCTGTGCCCGCAGCGCCCGCTGCAGGCCTTTGCGTGAGCTGAAGTAGAGGTGGAAGGCACCCAGTGCCACCACGGTCCCCAGCAGCACCATAGCCCAGCGCGCGACATCCAGCGTTGCCAGTCCACCCATCCAGATCACCAGAGCCACGCCGGTTGCGAGCAGCAGGGTCCCGGCCACGAGCCCGATGATGGCGAGGCTCTGCACGATCTGCGCCCGATCGGTCCAGTCCTGTGGCGCTGTGGTGGGCTTGCCGCGGCTGCGCGGTATCCACACGAAACCAGCAAAGCCCAGCGCGCCGATCCAGTAGGTGACGGCCACCAGGTGAAGGAAGAGCAAGAGTTGCAGCATCGTTTCGCTCCTGTGGGTTGCAACGAAAAAGGGGCCCGAAGGCCCCAGAATACGCTACTGGAAGGTGTGAAAGCTATTTGAAACGCTTGCGCGTGTAGAGATACATGACCCCAGCGAAGCTGAAGTACACGAAGGGCAGAAAAAAGATGATGCTCTCGAGATCCGTGTAATGCATGGTCGTTCCCCTCAACGCTCGTTGATGCCTTTCTTGGCGAGTTCCTCATCCTGTTTATCGAACATCACCGCACCGGCGACGGAGATCATGACGATCATGGTAGTGCCCACCAGCCAGGCGAAGTACCAGGGGCCGTAGTCCCCCGTTACCACGGCGAGGAAGAGGGAGAGCACCATGACGGCGGCGAGTCCAACGAAGGTCAGCAGTTTTTTCATGACCGGTTCCTCCATTAATAGGCATGATCGTCTTGCGGGGCCGGGGGCTGCACCTTGCCGCGCATGACGTGGAAACACCAGGTGGTATAGCTGATGATGACGGGTACGAAGATCAGGGCGAAAATCGTCATCCAGATGAGGTTGTATTCGCTGCCCGTGCCGTTCCAGACGGTGATGCTCTGGTTGGGGTCATCGCTGGACGGCATGAGGAAGGGAAACATGGAAACCCCGGCGGTAGCGATGGTGCCGATCCAGGCCACGGCGCCCAGCCACCAGGCGAGGATGGCCTTGCGTGCGCTCATGGCCAAGGAACCCAGGAGCATGGCCGCGAGGGCGATGAGGGGTACGGCCCAGAGGATGGGGTGCGCCTCATAGTTATGCAGCCAGGCTCCCGCTACCTGCTCCACGACCTGGCCGCTGACGGGATTGGCCGGCATGGCTGGGTCACCGCTGGTGAGGACGTAGCCCTTCATCCCCGCCACGAGGATGCCACCGACGACGAAGAGGGCCATGGCGACGAGGGCGGCTGCGGAGCCGATCTTTTTGGCCCGTGAATAAATGGGATCGGTGCCGCGAATCATGAGCATGGCAGCACCCTGATAGATGGCCAGCGCCAGGGACAGGAATCCGCAGAGCAAGGCAAAGGGGTTGAGTAGGTAGCCTAGGAAGGATTCGGTCTGGTAGTACTGACCATCCCAGCCGAAGTGAAAGCCCACCCCTTCCAAGATATTCCCGAAGGCGGCTCCGTAGATGATCATGGGGACCGCGCCAGAGATGAGGAAGACCCAGTCCCAGCTGGTGCGCCAGCGGTCCGTCGCTACCTTGGACCGGTACTCGAAGGCCACCGGCCGCATGATCATGCTGAAAAGCAGCAGAATCATGACGATGTAGAATACCGAGAAGGACGTCGCATAGAGGGTCGGGAAGGCCGCAAAGATGGCGCCGCCGCCCAGGATGAACCAGACCTGATTGCCGTCCCAGTGTGGGCCGACGATGTTGAGGGCTTCCCGCCGCTCGCCATCGGTCTTGCCTACGAAGCGCAGCAGTGCGCCCACACCCATGTCCATGCCCACCATGATGGCGAGCCCCATGAGTAGAACTCCGAGTAAGAGCCACCACAGGATTTTCAGTGCAACATAGCTATCCATTTCCATCTCCTTGTGCGCGGGGGCTCAGCGCACTCTGTGCCCCCGCGATTGCATCAGTGCTTGGGACTCAGGCTGGGTTTGGCAAAGGCCGGTTGTCCCGCCATACCGCCACCTGCCGTCTGCGGTTCGGGCTGATGGTGGTGATGCTCCTGGGGTCCGAGGCGAGCGTACTTGAACATCAGGTACAACTCGACGGCGATGAAGGAGCTGTAGAGCAGCGTGAATCCGATCAGAGAGAAGATCATGTAGCCGACGGAGTGACTGGAGGCCGAGACGAAGGTGGGCAGCCAGCCGTAGACCGTCCACGGCTGACGACCGTTCTCGGCGGTGATCCAGCCGAACTCCACCGCAACCCAGGGGAGCGGAATGCTCCACAGGGCGAGCTTCAGCAGGGCCGGATGCTTCTCGACCTCATTCTTGAGGCTGTAGTAGGCAGCGAAGGCAAAGAGCACCAGCATGAAGAAGCCAGCCGCCACCATGAGGCGGAAGGACCAGAACTCTACCCAGACGTTGGGGATGGTAGCCTTGGCGGTCTTGTCCAGAACGCTCGGCAGATTCTCGGCGTTGACCTTGGCCAGATCCTGATCGGGAGCGAATTCCTTGGCCAGGAAGCCGTAGCCCATGTCCTTCTCGTACTTCTTGAACGTGGCAAGCGCCTCGGTGTTGCCGTGATCCTCGTTGTAGGCCTTCAGGGCGACCATGGCCTTGATGCCGTTTTCGATGCGCGGTTTGGCTTCCTGCTCCAGCTGGATGATACCGGGGATCACCGTGTTCTCGGAGTGGGTGAGCAGCGGCGTCAACACATAGGGGATGCTGATTTCAAAATAATTCTTCTGCGCGGTGCGGCTGGGAAAGGCGATGAGGTTCCAGGCGGCACTCACAGGATGGGGGTCGGTGGTCCAGATGGCCTCCATGGCAGCGAGCTTGGTGGGCTGGGCGTGGACGTCGATGTAGCCCAAGGCGTCCCCCAAGGTGATGACGCCGATGCTGGAGATCACCCCGAAGACCGTCGCGATGCGGAAAGAGCGCAGGGCGATGTCCTTGCGCTTGTTGGTCAGGAGGTAATAGGCACTGATGCCCATGACGAACATCGAGCCCGTAACGAAGCCGGCGATGGAGGTATGCACGAACTTCGCCTGCGCATCGGGGTTGAAGATGAGGTCAACGAAGCTCGAAAACTGCATGCGCATGGTGTTGGGATCGAAGGTGCCACCGCGCGGGTCCTGCATGAAGCCGTTGGCGATGAGGATCCACAGAGCCGAGAGGTTGGACCCCAGGGCCACGAGGTAGGTGACCACCAGGTGCGCACGGGCGCTCAGGCGATCCCAACCAAAGAACATGACGCCGACGAAGGTCGACTCCATGAAGAAGGCCATGAGCCCTTCGATGGCCAAAGGCGTGCCAAAGATGTCGCCGACGAAGTGGGAGTACATGGACCAGTTGGTGCCAAACTCGAATTCCATGGTCAGGCCCGTGGCCACACCCAGGGCGAAGTTGATGCCAAAGAGCTTGCCCCAGAACTGGGTCATCTCCTTGTAGATGGGCTTGCCGGTGATGACGTAGACCGATTCCATGGTGGCCAGAATGAAGCTGAGCCCCAGGGTCAGAGGTACGAAAAGGAAGTGGTACAGGGCCGTGAGGGCGAATTGCGCCCGCGACAGCTCCACCACCGTGGGATTGATCAACATGTCCATGGATTACCTCCTACGAAGAAGCCGGAGCCCGAAAGCCCGGCGCGTAACGTTGCAGATCATTGGCCGTGTCCTGGTGTGGACGTTCTTCTTGCGGATTTGCGGCTTCTTTTTTGTCGTTGATGAGCAGGGCGCAGTGGCGCAGAAAACGCCCACTGCTGCCATTGGAGTTACTGCCGGCCATTTGGCAGCGCAACTCGGCCACGCTGGCCAGGCGCCGGCCGCGGAACTCGGCGCTGGGGTAGAGCAGGGTCTCCCCAGCAAAACCAAAGATCTTGGTCTCCACCAGCTTTTGCGCCTGCGCCCGGGCGCTTCCCCGCAGGCGCCGATTCAGACCGTTGGCCAGCACGGTGAGACCGGTAAAAAGGCGATCTTCCCAGGCGTAGGCCACGGCGCAGGGTGTGAGTCCGGGAAGGTGGATCACGCGCAGGCGCTCCTCACCAAAGTAGATCACATCCCCGTCCCGCACCCGCACATCCACCGCCGACGAGGGTACCTCCTCGTGGGCGAGCAGACGTGCGCCGTGGCGCTCACGCAGGGCCTGTGCTGCGACGACGTGCGTTTCGTCGTGATGCGTCTGCATGCAGTAACGCAGCTTGAGACCACGTTGCTGCGTGAAGTCCTCCAGTTCCTCCAGCAAAACGGGCAGCGGATCGATGACCACCGCCTCCCGCGTGACGGGGTCGCCCAGCAGATAGGCGAGCGCGCCCACCTTGTCCTTGGTACACAGCTGTCTGAAGATCATGATAGCCACCTGCCTGGATTTGCCCACCCCATATCAGCAATAGCTGTACCAACGACCAGGGGCTATCATTGGAGTTTGGTTCGCTCGAACTTATATATCATAAACAATAACTTGGATTGATATTGGCCGGATGGGGGACGGTGGCTGTGGAATCTGCGCCAAGACCTTTCTGCCAAAAATGGCAGGCGCCATTCGGCAGTTTCTGCTAAAATTGACAGCGTCAGGGGGTGGGAATCTGCATCCCGTACTCTGGTCGGGAGGGAGGGCATGTCCGAGTTATTCGCACAGTTGCGTCCGGAGCTCACGTCGCTCATGGATTGTTTTGCGACGCCCGCCGTACTGCTGCGGCAGGATGGCACGGTGATTACCGCCAATCAGGCCTATCGGCGGCGCTTCGGCGACGGTAAGCCCCTGCAGGGGCGCTCCTGCGACGGTATTCTGGCCGCTGCCGGTTACGACTGCCACAGCCAGGGCAATCTCTGCCCCTTGGAGGCCTGCGGGCAGACGGGTCTCGAGCAGCATGTCCTTCATGTCCACGATCAGGGGGCGGTACAGATCGATCTCTACCCCATTCGCGACGATGAGGGCGTGCCCCGGTATTTTCTGGAGCTGTTGAGCCCCCTGCTCAGCAAGGGCGACGAATCCACCAGCATGGTGGGCAATTCCCCGGCTTGGCGCGAGGTGTTGCACCTCATTCGGCGGGCTGCCCCCAGCGATTCTGCAGTGCTCTTGTTGGGTGAGTCGGGAACGGGCAAGGAACTTGCCGCCGCGGCCATCCACCGCGCCAGCCCGCGCAGCACCGGCCCCTTCGTGGTGCTGGACTGCTCCGGGCTCTCGGAGACCCTCTTTGAGAGCGAGCTCTTCGGTCACGAAAAAGGCGCCTTCACCGGCGCCCACAGCCGCAAGATCGGTCTTGCCGAGGCCGCCCATGGCGGTACCCTTTTCCTCGACGAGGTGGGCGACATCCCTCTGGCGCTACAGGTCAAGTTGTTGCGCCTCCTTGAAACCGGGCAGTTCCGCCGGGTGGGCGGTGTGGAGCCCATTCACTCCGATTTCCGGCTCATCGCCGCCACCCATCGGGATCTAGAAAAGATGGTGACGGAAGAGCGTTTCCGCCGCGATCTCTATTATCGCGTCAATATGTTTCCCATCGTCCTGCCGCCCCTGCGAGAACGGCGCGAGGACATCGATGCCTTGGCCGAGGCCCTGCTGCATCGCTTGCCAGAGGGGCGGCGGCTGCGTCTGCATCCCGATACCCTGGCCTGCTTGCGCAACTACGATTATCCCGGCAACATCCGTGAGTTGCGCAATATCCTCGGACGCGCGGCTCTGTTGGCGGATGAGCTTTGGATTTTGCCCGAGCACCTTCCGCCACACCTGCGGGAGGGTTTGCGTAAAGCGGAGCCCCCAAGCCTGCCGGGCCAGGCGGCTGCAGGAGCCGTGCCGGAGATTCTGCCCCTCGCCGAACTCGAAGCGCAGTATCTGCGTTGGGCCCGGGATAACTTCCCGGGCGATCGGCGCAGCCTTGCCCACCGCCTCGGGGTGAGCGAGCGCACCCTCTACCGCAAGCTGGACCAACTGGACGCGCACCAGAGCCATGTCCCCCCGGTGGCCTGAAACCCTCTGGGAGCGGCCCGGTCGCCGTGCTGCGGCGCCGCTTCTGGTTCTCCTGCACGGTTTGGGAGCCGGTCCCGAGGATATGGCGGGGCTCTTACCCGTACTGGATCCCGAGGAGGATTGGCATGTGTTGGCTCCAGCGGCGCCTTTGCGCCGGGTGACCATCCAGGGAGGCCAGCGTATGCCGGCTTGGTACGATATTCTGGATCTCGCGGCCGATTCCCCGGAAGACGCGCAAGGAATCGCTGCCATGGCGACCAGCCTTGGACAGTGGCTGGCCAACTGGCGCCGATCAACGGTGATTCTGGGCGGGTTCTCCCAGGGGGCGGCCTTGTCCCTCCACGCTGCCCTCCACGCCCGGGTTCCCGCGACGGCGGTCCTGGCTTTCAGCGGCTACCTGCCCCTGCGCCACGAACTGCCCCCGGCAGCGGAGGACAGCCCCCCCATCTTCTGGGGTCACGGAACCCGCGATCCGATTCTCCCCCTGGAGTTCGCCCGGATTGGCGCCACCATCCTGGAACAGAAAGGCTATCGCGTGGAGTGGCGCGATTACCCCATGGCGCACCAGGTCGTGGCGACGGAGTTGGAAGATGCCCGTACCTTCCTCAGGCAGCAGGTCATGGGCGGTTCCCGTCCCGAGGTGCCCTCGTCGGCTTAGGTCCGCGAGTCTTTCGTGGCGCTCGCCCGAGAGAGGTTGTCGGCTACGACGCATACCCCCGGCGGGATACTCGGGGGAATGGACCAGTGCCAGAGCGGGCGCCGTCGACGGCGCTCGCAAGCCCTGGGATCCCCCGTTCTCAGGATTCGCCGTAGAGGAAGTCGCCCAGGCCCCAGCGTGCAGCCAGGGTCTCCGTGGCATTGAGGACTTCTTCCGCACGGGCAGGATGGTTGTAGCGGGCGGAAATCCACTGGCGCAGCACCGTGTCGCGATCGCTCCCCTGGGCGAGGAGGTGGATGAGTTCGCCGGCATCGCGACCGACGATCTCGCCACCCAGAAAGGCACCACTGTCCATGTCGGCCAACAGGCGGACAAAACCTGCGGCATCGTCCTGACCCAGGGCGCGAGGCGAGGTCTCGAAGGCGGCAAAACCGACAGCCGGCTCCAGATCGGCATCCTCGGCCTGCTGCTCATCCATGCCGATGCGGGCCAGTTCCAGGGCAGAGTAGACCAGTTCCGGAACCCAGAGGGGTTCGCGCCGGGCCTCGCTCTTGCCCAGAATCCGGTCGACCACCAGGGTAGCGTCGGCCAGGGCCTGATTGGCATTCATGAGGGGGCCGACAACGTCACCGATGGCGTAGACCCCGGGTTCATCCGTCTCGAGCCCGAGGTCGGTGACGATGAAGCCGCGCTCGTCCCGCCGCACGGCCGTACGCTCGAGGCCGAGGCCTTGGGTTTGCGGATGGCGGCCCGTGGCCAGCAGCACCCAGTCGGCCTCGTGCCGCTGTCCATCGGCGCCCTCGACCCAGGCCAGATCGCCGCGGATACCGGCCTTTTTCAGGATGAAGCCGCTCTGCGCCGCGATTTTCAGGGCAGCGAGGGCATCCCTCAGGGCATCCTTGGCCTGTTCGGAGTAGCGGGTGTGGCTTAGAGGCTCGGAATGCACCAGCCAGGTCACCTGCTTGCCGAGCATGGTGAAGATGTACGCGAATTCCGTGCCGATGATGCCGCCGCCGACGATGATGACGCGCTTGCCCTCGGGCACGCCCGTGTCGAAAAGCTCGTCGCTGTGCAGAATGCGGTGCGCTACGGTCTCGATGCCCGGGGGCAGGGCAGGGCGCGAGCCGGTGGCGATGATGATCTTGTCGCAGTGGATCTGGGTCTGCCCCTCGGCGGAATCGATCTGCAGCTGGTGACGGCCGATGAATTGAGCGCTTCCTTCCAGCATGCGCACGCCAAGGCGCTTGAGGTAGTCCAGGTAGCTCTGGCGCACGGTGTTGACCACTTCGTGCTGGTGTTTCCAGGCGCGCCCGAGATCTCCCCGCAAGGGGCTGCCGACGATGCCGCGCTGCTCGAAGTGCTGGCTCTGCTCGATCCACTTGGCGCTCTCGTGCCAATCTTTTTTGGGCACGCAGCCGCGATTGAGGCAGGTCCCGCCCCATGTGGCACGCTCGATGATGGCTACTTTCTGGCCACGCAGGGCCGCCAGTACCGCGGCGCGGTAGCCGCCGGGTCCGCTGCCGATGATGCCGATGTCAAAGTCTTTCATATCCACCCCCTACGCCTTAGCATACGGTTCCACGAGCTTTTGTCTCCCCTTGCTCTGCCAATGGCTTCATAACGACTTTTGATGGCCTGTCCTGGGTATTGTTGCTCGTCGGCGACAATCGCGCCCGGTCCGGCCGCGCGAGAAGCTCGGCACCTCGGCACGACGCTCCAGCGGCATTTCAGTAACCGCTGATCGTGCAAGGACTTGCAGGGTGCGTGGCGCAAGTATGGCCCATCCCCACGGCATCGGCGTGCGTTGCCCACGAAAAAGCCCGAAAAGCGTCGGGGTGAAGCGACAAGATATTCCGCCGCAACAAAAATAAACAATAAAAAACAGAGAACTAAAAAATGGCACGGTGATTGCTTATAGCCTAGTCATGAAAATCCACGGCCTTTCCTACCGACCCTTTGTCCGACTCTGGCTCGGCGCACTCCTCGGTCTTGGCCTCGGTCTCGGCCCGGGTTTTGGGACCTGGGCGGGGGCCGCCACGGCCTTTGATTTCGCACAGGTGCAGGCGCAGGCCGCGGCTCTGGCCGCCGCCCCCTATCACCCGGAGCCATTGCCGACCCCGGCTTTCCTCAAGGATCTCACCCCCGAACAGTACGCCGAGATCCAGGACATAAAACCGCTCTGGTCCAATACCTCTTTACCATTTCAGGTGCAGTTCTACCTGCCGGGCTCCTATTTCCATCGGCCGGAGAGGATCTCGGTCGTGGATGCCGACGGCCAGGTAGAGCGCGTACCTTTTCGTCTCGACGACTTCAGCTTTGGTATTCTCCGCCCGAAGGATTTGCCCGCGGATCTGGGCTATGCCGGGTTTCGGCTGCTCTACCCTCTGAATACGCCGCCGTACCACAACGAATTCATTTCCTTTCTGGGCGCCACCTATTTTCGGGCAGTGGGTAAGGACGCGGTCTACGGCACCTCGGCCCGCGGGATCGGTATCGACACGGCGCAGCCCTCGGGCGAGATCTTCCCATATTTTACCCACATCTGGCTGGTCAAGCCCGCAGCGGACGCCAAGAGCATGACCGTCTACGCCCTCATGGATAGTTCCGTGGTGACCGGTGCCTACCGCTTCGTCATCACCCCCGGCGACAGCACGACGGTGGCGGTGGATGCCACCATCTACCTCCGTAAGCCCGTGCAAGTACTGGAATTGGCGCCCCTGACCAGCATGTTCTGGCACGGTCACGGTCGTGGCGTGGTGGCGGGTGACTGGCACCCGGCACAGCACGATGCCAGCGACCTGGTTCTGGCCAATGGCAATGGCGAGTGGATCACGCGCCCGCTGTCCAATCCCCTGCACATCCAGACCACCACCTACAGCATGGATAATCCTCAGGGTTTTGGTCTGATCCAGGAGGATCGCCATTTCAGCGCCTACCAGGGCATCGCCACGCAATATCAAAAACGTCCCAGCGTCTGGGTGAGCCCCGAGGGTGACTGGGGTAAGGGTGAGGTGCGTCTCGTGGAATTTCCCACCAACAACTCGGACATGGACAATATCGATGCCTTCTGGGTGCCGGCCCAAGCGCCAAAGCCGGGGCAACCCTACCATTTTGCCTACACGCTGCGTTTTTTCCTGGATAATGACGGCCTCATTCCCTTGGGCCATCCCGTTGCCACCTACCTGGGTTATGACGTCAAGGATCCCAGCATTCGCGATGTCGTGATCGATTTTTCCGGAGGCGCACTGCGGGATCTCCCCGGTGACATGCCCATTCAGGTGCATCTGACGGCGGACAATGGGGCCAAGATCCTCGCGCAGAAATTACAGTGGGACAAGGACGGACATTTTTGGCGGGTCAAGGCCCGGATCCAGCCTGCCGCGGGCGTGCCCAGCAATGTCCGTTGCTTTCTCAGTCTCGATGGCCAGGTCATGAGCAACACCTGGACCTACCTACTACACCGTACCGAGGTACAAGGAGGGCAGTGATGTATACCGATCATTGGCAGCTGGGGGTCAACCCGGGGTTGGCTACGGGGGAACTCGCGGAACCGGTGCCGGCAGAGTCCTCGCTCGTGCCGTGGCGGATCCTGGAGCGTTTGGATCTCTACCTGCAACGCCTTGCCCTGACGGAAGCCCAGCGCCTCTGGTTGCGCACGCAGGTGCTCGATCAGTTGGCACGGGCGCCGGTCATGGACGAAGCCAGCGCTTTCTCCTTCGCCTTTGCCAAGCTGCAACAGTCTCTGGGCACCCTGAGCGATGGCGATGAACTGGAGGCGCGCCTTGGCCTGGCACTGGGCTCGGCACTGGGCTCGGCCTTGGGCAGCGCCGATGCGCTGGGCAAGACCCCGTCGCGCTGGCTGCGGGAACAGATGCAGCCCCAGGTGCAGCGGCAGAGCATGGCCTCTTTGCCCATGCGCCGCTCCTGGTGGGCACTGTTCGGACGTCTCTGGCAGCGCCTGCGTGTCGGCCAGGGCAAGACCCGCGTGCGTCCAGCCCTGAGTGGAGAAATCCGTTGAGGACCGCCGGTCCCCTGTGGCAACGCTTCAGCCAGAGTCGACGGCGCTGGTTGACGGCCCTCATCGTGCTGCCCGCCGCCATTCTCGGGCTGGTGCTGCACCACTTTCTGGTCAACGACCTGCCGGTGAGCCTCGAGGTGCTGACGCTGACCGTCTTTGTTCTGCTCTTTGCCTGGATTTCTGCGGGGTTCTGGACTGCAGTCGTGGGCTTCCTGGTGTTATTGCGTGCGCGCGGCGACACCGTCCCCGGAGCACCGGAGGCCCGGCGTCAGGCGCCGCGTGCCGGGGTCCGCGTGGCGGTGCTCATGCCCATCTACAACGAGGATGTAGCGCGGGTGGCCGCGGGTCTGCGGGCGACCTATCGCTCACTGGAACGGGCAGGGGCTCTGCAGCATTTCGAGTTTTTTCTCCTGAGCGACACCCGCGATCCCGCCATCTGGCTGCGGGAAGAGCTGGCATGGTCGAATCTCTGTCAGCAACTGGACGGTTTCGGGCGGATCCACTACCGGCGTCGTCCCGTCAACAATAAGGCCAAGAGCGGCAACGTCGCCGATTTTTGCCGACGCTGGGGCAAGGGTTTCGAGTACATGGTGGTCCTGGACGCCGACAGCATCATGAGTGGCGAGACGCTCTATCGCATGCTGGAGATGATGGAGGGAAACCCGCAGGTAGGTATCCTCCAGACCAATCCCGTGGCGGTGAACCGCGAAACCCTCTACGCCCGCCTCCAGCAGTTTGCCCAGCAACTCTACGGGCCGCTGTTCAGTGCTGGACTGCGTTTCTGGCAATTGGGCGACGGCCACTACATCGGCCACAATGCCATGTTACGCACGGCGCCCTTCACGGAGTTCTGCGCCCTGCCCGTGCTGCCGGGCAAGGCGCCCCTGGGCGGTGCCTTGCTGAGTCACGATTTCGTCGAGGCGGCGCTCATGGCGCGGGCCGGTTGGGAGGTCTGGTTCGTGCCGGATCTGGGTGGCAGTTATGAGGAGGTGCCCCCGACCCTGCTCGACGATCTCAAGCGCGATCGCCGCTGGGCCCAGGGAAATCTGCAACACCTGCGCCTCCTGGCGGGGGATGGTCTGCAATCGGCACACCGTTTTTTGTTCATCAACGGCGCCATGTCCTTCCTCGCGGCACCCTTGTGGGGACTTTTTCTCGGTCTTGGGGCCCTGGCTTCCTGGCAGATGTGGCGGCAGGGTAGCCTGGCGGACCCCCTCGCCTGGGCGGGCCAAGGTGACGGCGACCCTCTGCCCCTATGGTTGATCGGCATAACCGTTCTGTTTCTGCTCGGGCCCAAGCTTTTGGCCGTGCTCTGGATTGGCCTGCGCGGTGGCGCCCGCCAATTCGGCGGTTTGCCGCGCTTGTTTCTCAGTACGATCCTCGAGAGCGTTTTTTCTATCCTGCTGGCGCCGGTGCGCATGGTCTTTCACAGTCTGTTCGTCATCCAGACCCTGCGCGGGCGCAGCGTCCAGTGGGGCGCCCAGGTTCGCGAGGATGCCGAGACCACGTGGTCCGTCGCCTGGCAAAACTTTGGCTGGTGTTCGGCGGCGGGTGTCGGCTCTGCCGCGGTCATCTATCCCTTCGTGGGCGGTTGGCATTTTCTTTGGCTGTTGCCGGTGGTGGGCGGCCTGGCTCTGGCCGTACCCCTGGCGGCTTTGACCAGCCGGCCGTCGTGGGGACGCTGGGCGCGGGCACACGGCCTCTTCCTGATTCCGGAAGAGGTACGGCGACCCCAGGAGCTGCTGGATCTCGATGCCGGGGTTGCCGATGCCCTGCCGTCCATCCGCGGGGATGCCTTTGTCGAGGCCGTCGTCGACCCCAGTTTCAATGCCCTGCACAGCGCCCTGCAGCGCGACCGCAGTGGTCTCTGGGGACGCTGCGCCGGACTGGTCCACAAGGCTCTGGCAGAAGGTCCAGAGTGCTTGAGTCGACGCGAGCGTAACCTTATCCTCAGCGACAGGCAGTCGATGTTGACCTTGCATCGGGCCGTGTGGTCCCTGGAAGACCCCCGGCAACTGGCGGCCTGGGGGCTTGGCCGCGGTCCTGCCGATGACACCTGGGTGCCCAGCGAGCATTGAGGTCTGCGCAGTGGAGGGCGGACGCATGGATTGGGACGGCAAGCATTTGGATCTGTTGGAGCTGGCGGGTCTGCGCGACGACCTCGAGGCTCTGCGACGGCGGGCTTTGGCGGGCGATCCTGCGGCGCAGTTCAACATGGGTGTGCGCTACGCCGAGGGTCGCGGCGTAGAACCAGATCTGCTGGAGGCGGCCAAGTGGTATGGTGCTGCCGCCGATCAAGGGGATGCCATGGCCCAGTTCAACCTCGGGTTGCTTTTTTACCAGGGGCAGGGCCTTCCCCGCAACCTCGTCTACGCCTACGAGCTCTTTCAGGCCGCCGCCGCCCAGGGGGACGCGCGGGCTGCAGCTGGTCTTGCCGCCCTGACCCGAGAACTCAGCGCCGAGGATCGTGCGACGCTCGGCCTGGCCGCGCCAGAGGAGTCGCTCACGCGTCACTGAAAGGGCTTGGCACCGCTAGCGACGCTGCCGGATCTCCGCCAGACGTGCGGCTCGGTTGCCGCGCCCACCCAGGTAGGTCGGCACCACGCTGGCAATGGGGGTGGCGTCGATACCGAAAACCTCCTTCAGGTCATTGCGGCGACAGACATTGTCCACGGACAAGGAGCGCAGATTGTCGCGGGTGAGCAATTTGCCGGGCAAACGCTCCAGGACGCTGGCTTGGATCTCGGCGACGAAGTCGGGCAGTCCGACGATGGCGCGATGGGTGCCGATCTGGCTTTGGGTGTAGCGTACCAGTTCCATCAGAGTGAAGACCTCGGGGCCGCAGAGGTCATAGGCTTGGCCGTAGGTCCGCTCATCGTCCAGGGCCCGCACGAAGGCGCTGACCACGTCCTCTACCCACACCGGTTGCATTCTGGCCTGGGCCTTGGCCAAGGGGATGACCAGAGGTACCTGACGCAAAAGATCGGCGAAACGGTTGAAAAAGCTATCTCCTTCGCCAAAGATGACCGAGGGGCGGAAGCTCGTGACCTTGAGACCCCGTCCCCAAAGGAGCTTGGGGCCGTTGAGATAGGTGAAGTGCCCGAGGCTGGCGCTGTCCTCGCCGGCTTGGCGCACGATTTCTTCACCCAGCCCCTTGGAGCGCAGGTAGGCGCTGGGAGCGATGGGGCTGGCTCCCAGGGCGCTCATGTGCAAAAGCCGCCTCACCCCGAGACGCCCACAGGTGTTCGCTACTAGGCGCGGCAATTCGATGTGCACGCGCTCGAAATCGCCGTGGCGGGCCGGCGGAAGATCCTGCCGTCCGCGACGGTCCTCGTTCAGAATACCCACCAGATTGACGACCACGTCGCGATCGCGTAACTGACCCTCCAAGCTCATGGGGTCAAAGACATCCGCCTCCACGAGCTCGAGGCCGGGAAGTACGAGGAGATCTTCGCGGTGGCGCTCACGGCGACGGGTGAGCACGCGGACCGAATGTCCTTCCTTGCAGAGTTTTTCGGCGAGGTGGCGTCCGACAAAGCCGGAGCCACCCAGTATGGCGATACGGTGTGTCATGCTGACCCTCTCGATGCTGCTCGTTATGCTTTTTTCCGGATTCCGCTGCGACCCCCTGCGCCGGCCACCAACCGGGCTTGGCTCGTGGATCGCTGCCTTCTGCGCAAGGATAGCACAGGCCAGGCGAACTCGTTCACAGACCATATTTATGGGATGATCAAGGCTTTCCCAATGGGGTGGTGACCATGAACGAAGACCCGATCCGGCTTGCCGACCTGCGGCGTGGTTTGCAGTTTGCGGCACTTGGGGCGTTCCTCTGCGCCCTGGCCGTGATACTCGCCGCCGCCGGCGATCATCTGGTGGCGAGCGAGGTTTCCAAAGCACGTCTGCACACCTACGACATCGCCAATCGCTTTCAGTTTTTCCAGGGTATTGGACTGGTCCTGATCGGCTTTGCCATCGCCCAATGGGGTCGGCGCCGCAGCCTGTGCCTTGCGGCCATCCTCATGTTCCTCGGCGTGCTCTCCTTCTCCGGGGCCTTGTATCTTTTGAGCATCACCGGTTGGCAAGATTGGGCCATCTTCGCCCCCATAGGCGGCAGTACCCTCATCCTGGCCTGGCTCGCCTTTGCATTCGGCCTCTGGCGCTTATCGCGCCGCTAGCGTGGACGGCCCAGGGGCGGCGCCGGAAAGGCGATCGCCCAAGCTCCTCTCGGGTTTCCTGCCCGGTATGCATTGGCCTGATGTGAACGGGGAGGCCGGGTGCGCCGGGTCTTCCCTTGAATTCCAGCACCATCGCCCCCATCCTCCATCGCGACCCAGACTCGGACAGACACCATCGCAGGAGACGAGATGACGACAAAAGAGACGATGCCTTTTCAGGCGGAAGTGCAGCAGCTTTTGCAGCTGATGATCCACTCCCTATATTCCAACAAGGAAGTATTTCTCCGGGAGCTCCTGTCCAATGCCTCCGATGCCTGCGACAAGCTGCGTTTCGAGGCCCTTTCCGACCCGGCACTGCTGGAAGACGACCCGGAGCTGCGGGTCGACGTGGACTGGGATGAACAGGCGGGTACCATCACCATTCGCGACAACGGTATCGGCATGAACCGCGATGAGGTCATTAATAATATCGGTACCATCGCCCGCTCCGGGACGCGCGAGTTCTTTGCCCGATTGAGCGGGGATCAGGCCAAGGATGCCCAGCTCATCGGTCAGTTCGGCGTCGGTTTCTATTCCGCCTTCATCGTTGCCGACCGCGTCACCCTGACCACACGCCGGGCTGGCATGGGGGCCGAACATGGCGTGCGCTGGGAGTCCGACGGCACCGGCGCGTACACCTTGGAGACCGTGGACTGTCCTGCACGCGGCACGGAAATCGTCCTGCATCTGCGCGAGGAGGAGCGCAAGGAGTTCCTCGGTTCGTGGCAACTGCGCTCCGTCATCGGCAAATATTCGGATCATATTCCCTTGCCCATACGCATGCGCAAGCTGGGTGAGGACGGCAAGCCCGGCGCGGAGTGGGAGACCGTCAACAAGGCCTCGGCTTTGTGGCAGCGTCCCAAGTCCGAGATCAGCGATGAGGAATACCGCGCCTTTTACAAGCATATCAGCCACGATTTTGGCGAGCCCCTGGCGTGGACCCACAATCGCGTCGAGGGACGGCTGGAATACACCGCACTTTTGTATATCCCCGGCAAAGCGCCCTTCGACCTCTGGGACCAAAGGCAGACCCACGGTATCAAGCTCTACGTCAAGCGTGTCTTCATTCTGGACGATGCCGAGCAGCTTTTGCCGCGCTATCTGCGTTTCGTACGCGGGATCCTGGATTCCGCCGACCTGCCCCTCAATGTCTCCCGGGAAATACTGCAGGGCAATCGCGTCATCGATCAGATCCGCTCCGGTATCACCAAGCGCGTGCTTGGACTCCTGGAGCACCTGGCCACGGAGGAGCCCGACAAGTACCAACGCTTCTGGACGGAGTTCGGGCGAGTACTCAAGGAGGGGCCGGGCGAGGACTTCGGCAACCGCGAGCAGATTGCCAGGCTCCTGCGTTTTGCCAGCACCCACAGCGACACAGAGGTGCAGAACGTTTCCCTGATGGATTACATCGGCCGGATGCGTGAAGGGCAGGACAAGATCTACTACATCACCGCCGATTCCTTCCTCGCGGCCAAGAACAGCCCGCAATTGGAGCTCTTGCGCAAGAAGGGTATCGAAGTATTGCTCTTGAGCGACCGCGTGGACGAATGGCTCACCAGCCACCTGCCGGAGTTCGAGGGTAAGCGACTGGTATCCGTGGCCAAAGGAGACCTGGATCTTGGGTCGCTGGAGTCGGAGGACGAACGCAAGGCGCAGGAAGCAACGGAAAAGGCTGCCCAGGGGCTCGTGGAACGCATTCGCACTGCCCTGGGAGACCGGGTGGAAACGGTGCGCGTGTCGCATCGTCTGACCAGCTCACCGGCGTGCATCGTCCTTGGCGAGCGGGACATGGCCTTGTACATGCAGCAGCTGCTGAAGCAGACCGGCCACGAAATGCCCAGCAGCAAGCCGATCCTGGAGATCAATCCGCAGCATCCCATGCTCGCGCAGATCGAAAAGGAAACCGACGCGGCCCGATTTGCCGACTGGTCGGCCTTGCTGCTGGATCAGGCCATCCTGGCCGAGGGTGGACAACTGGAGGATCCGGCGAGCTTCGTCGCGCGCCTAAATCAGCTCATGCTGGCCTTGGCACACTGAGGGGCACCGGACTGCGAGCGTGAGGTCCTGGCGGCGGATGCGGTCCAGCGCATCTGGTCCAACGGCCTATGGGGGTGGCGTCTTGTCCGCAGGGCTGTATTCGTGTTAGCCTCCATAACATGATTCTATGGATTAGTAAAAAAGCTGATAGATTCATGGCGGCTGCGGCTGTGTGTTCCCGACTCGTATCCGGGATCCTCCTTCTGGTTCTGGCCACCGCTTCCGCGGCCTATGCGGATTCTCGCCCCCAGGGTTTCAGCGGTGATCTGGGTCTTGGTGCCAGCAGCAGCACGGGCACCAGCCAGGCCCTGAACATCAGCACGCAGGATGCGCTCTATTGGCTGCGCGGACCGTGGTCCAACGATACCCACCTATCCTATAACTACTCGCGCTCCGACGGCGTGACCAGCGCCGATCGTCTGGCAGTCGCCAATCAAACGAAATTTCGCTTTGCTGCGGAGCAATACGCTTTCGGTAATATCGGTTATGTGCGCAACCGCTTCGATGGCTACTACTATCGCCTCGATGAGACGGCAGGCTATGGGCACTACCTGCATTTTGGTCGCGACATGCGGCTGGCGCTGGAGACGGGTATCGGTGCCCGGGAATCCCATCGCATCGGTGGGATTGCCCGCGTTGCGCCCATCGCGCGATTCAACGCCGCGTATCGCTGGCAGTTCAGCAAGGCTGCCAAGCTGGAGGAGACGCTGGACGCCGTCGTCGCCGCCTACGGTGGCAACACCTACGAGTCGGTTCTGGCAGTGGATAGCCCCCTGTACGGGGCCTTGGGCATGCGCTTCTCCTTCACGGCAACCTACAACACCCAAACGCAGCCGGGTTACCGACACTTCAATACCCTCACGGCAGTGAATCTGGTATATCATTTCTGAAGTGTCGTTTTCACCAAGGTGATTCCATGCCCCGTCCCTCTGGCAGAGATGCCCAGACCCTGCGTCCCGTCGAGATCATCCGTCCTTTCACCAAATACGCCGAAGGCTCCGTACTCATCGCCTGTGGCGACACCCGGGTCCTCTGCACCGCAAGTATTGAGGATAAGGTTCCGCCTTTTCTCAAGGGCCAGGGTCGCGGCTGGGTAACGGCGGAATATGGCATGCTGCCGCGCTCCACCCAAGAGCGTATGCCGCGGGAAGCGGCCAAAGGCAAGATCGGCGGGCGCACCCACGAGATTCAGCGCCTCATCGGGCGAAGCCTGCGTGCCGCCGTCGATCTCGAGGCCCTGGGCGAGCGCACGGTCTGGATCGATTGCGACGTGCTCCAGGCCGACGGCGGTACCCGCACGGCCAGTATCACCGGCGCCTGCATCGCCCTCGCCGATGCGCTTCAGGGCCTGCTCCAACGTGGCGTGTTGACGCACAATCCCTGGCGGCATTGGGTAGCGGCGGTGTCCGTGGGGATTCGCGAGGACGAAGCCATTCTCGATCTCGACTATGCCGAAGACAGCACAGCTGAGGTGGACATGAACGTGGTGATGACCGATGACGGACGCTTCGTCGAGGTGCAGGGTACCGCCGAGGGCGCTGCCTTCAGTGCGGCTCGGATGGCGGACATGCTGCTGCTGGCGCGGCGCGGTATCGACCGTCTCATCGCCCGGCAAAAATCCGAGTTTCCCCATTGGCCCTGAGTCGCGAGTGGTTACTGGCCACGCATAATCGGGGAAAAGTAGCTGAACTGGCACCCTCGCTGCAGGGGTATGGCGTGCGCCTGCGCACCCTGGCGGACTTTGACCTGCCGAGCCCCGAGGAAAACGGTGGGAGCTTTCTGGAGAATGCGCTGCTCAAGGCACGGGCGGGGTTTTCCGCCACGGGTCTACCAACCTTGGCCGAAGATTCCGGTCTCTGTGTGGCGGCCCTGGATGGTGCTCCGGGTATCCACTCCGCCCGTTTCGCCGGACCGGATGCCGACGATGCCGAGAACAATCGGCTACTTCTGGAGCGTATGCGCGGATTGCGTCCAGAGGAACGCACTGCCCACTTCCACTGCTGCATGGTACTGCTGCATCGCAGCGATGACCCGGAGCCGCTGGTGGCACAGGGTCTGTGGTCCGGTAGTATTGCCGACGCAGCGCTGGGCACTGGTGGTTTCGGTTACGATCCCGTCTTCATCCCTTTTGGCGATCTGCTGACGGCAGCCCAGCTGGAGCCTGAGATCAAGCGCCTGCGCAGTCACCGGGCCATGGCTATCCGGAGTCTGTTGGCCCTACTCGACGCGCTTTATCCTTCCCAGCCGCTCTCGCTCAAAGCCTGACGCAGGCGCAGCAGGGCGCGCACCTGTAGCTGTCGCACCGCCTCGCGGCTGACGCCCAGGCGCTCGGCAATGGCCTCCAGGGTCATGGGCGCGTCGCCGTGCAGGCCAAAGCGGTAGATCATCACTTCACGCTGTTTCTCGTTGAGGAGCTTGAGGTGCTCGCGCAGGGCGCGCACGCTCGCATCGCGATCGTAATCCTGGGCCGGCGAGGCCACGTTGCCCACCACCTGCTCAATGCGACTGGGGCCGTCTGCCATTTCCTCGTCCAGGGAGCAGACCCGGACATCGGCAAAATCCAGGGCACGCATGGTGCTGTCGCGCACGCCCAGGGCTTCGCGGCGCTGGGCACGCTGGGCATCGTGACCGTCGACCTCGTCCAGGGATTTTTGCTGCAGGGCATGGAGCGACTTGGCCAGATAATCCGGTAGGCGGATGAAGCGCGCGCGGATGAGCGCCCGTTGCATGGCCTCGCGGATCCACCAGGTAGCATAGCTGGAAAAACGCGTCCCGAGCCCCTCCTGGAATCGATCCATGGCCCGCATCAAGCCCATGTACCCCTCCTGAACCAGGTCTTCCTGACTGAGCCCCTTGTTGCGGTAGGAACGGGCAATGGCGCGGACCAGCGGCATGTGGGCCGAAACGAGCGTGGCGCGTGCAGCCTCGTCACCACTGCGGATCTGGGCGATGACCGCAGATTCCTGCTCCGGACTGAGAAAAGGACCACTTTCCTGGAGTGGAAGCAGATCGGCGGGTATGTCCGGTTCCTGGGCATGCGGCAAGATTTTCGGCAGACGTTGGGGTTTCGCTTTGGCACGGGCAGGCATGGCGTCTTCCTTCAATGGACTGAGACCCGAAGAATCTGGTCTAACAACGTTAGCTAATACATTATTTTTCAAGCAGTACGGTCAGTATTAGGATTCTTTTGCACGCCGTTGTCAAGTTTTTGCGACAGCCTGTAGCCAGTGGTCGTCACCCCCCGCTTTTTTGACTCGATCTATGCCCCCGTGTATGATCTAGGCCCCATCATCTTGCCTAACCAACGGAGAGGTATCGCTTTTCATGCCAACCATTCGCGTCAAAGAGAATGAACCTTTTGAAGTTGCCCTGCGTCGTTTCAAGCGCTCCTGCGAGAAGGCCGGCGTGCTCACGGAGGTCCGGCGGCGGGAGTTTTACGAAAAGCCGACGGAAGAGCGCAAGCGCAAGGCCGCGGCGGCCCGTAAGCGCGCCCTGAAGCGGATGCGGCGGCAGCAGTTGCGTCTGGTGCGGATGTACTGATGCCTCTGCGTGAGCAGATTCAAGAAGACCTGAAAAACGCCATGCGCGCGCGCGACAGCGAGCGTTTGGTGACCATCCGAATGCTCATGGCCGCCATCAAGCAACGCGAGGTAGACGAACGCCAGGAGATGACGGATGCCGATATTCTCGGCATCGTCGACAAACTCATCAAGCAGCGGAAGGATTCGGCGCAGCAGTTCCGCGACGGTGGTCGCCCGGACCTTGCGGACAAGGAGGAGCGCGAGATCGAGATCCTTCAGGTTTTCCTCCCGGCTCCCCTCACGCCTGAGGAGATCGACGGTGCGATTCGCGCGGCCATTGCCGAGACGGGTGCTGCCGGCCCCAAGGATATGGGCAAGGTTCTGACGCTGTTGCGGCCGCAGATGCAGGGTCGGGCCGACATGGCGCAGGTCGCCGATCGAGTCAAGGCGCTGCTTACCCCCTGAACCCCATGATCCAGGCGACGGAGCGGTCGCCCGATCCGGCTCGGACGACCTGGGTTATGCTCGATGGCCCGGCAGTACTCGAGTCCTGGACCCAACGCTGTGCCCACGAATACGGTCGACGCGACGCTGCAGGAAGGCAGCCTTGGGCAAGCCTTGCTGAGGTGCGCGAGCGACTGCACTGGAGCCATTGCCTCCAGGAACGCGATCGCCAGGGCTTCAGTGCGCCGGCGAGCCCTCTCCCGGATGTCGTATCCCTGCTGCAATTGGCGCAGCGGCCCGGGGCTCTGCTCTCGGGCAAGGAGCTGCTGCAGATCCTGCGCATCGTCGAGGAGCAAGGCCGTTACGCCGACTATCTTCAGGCGGTGTCCGACGATCTGCAGCATTGGGCAGCCACGGTGGGGCCCGACGCGACTCTGCTCCAGACCTTGGCGCGCACTCTGGATGCCGATGGCGTGCTGCTGGATGGTGCGAGTCCGGAGCTTGGACGCTTGCGTCAGGAGTCGCGACGGGCACGGGATGCGTTGCAGCAACAACTGAACGCCACCCTGCGCAATCCGCGCTGGCGGGATTTCTGGCAGGATCCCGTGGTGGTCCAGCGCAGTGGTCGTTTTTTGCTGCCGCTGAAGGTCCAGTACAAGGGGCGTTTTCGTGCCATCATTCACGACCGCTCTGCCAGCGGTGGCACCCTCTTCGTCGAACCGCTGGATGCCGTGGACGCCAACAATCGCCTCTGGGAGGTGGAGCGCGCGCTCCAGGAGGAACAGGAGCGAATCCTAAAGGAGCTAACCTGGCGCGTGGGTCGGGCCGCCGATGCCATCCGTGCCGCCTTGCTCCTCATGGGCCGGATCGAAGCCACGCGGGCGGGTCTGGAGCTCGCGGCCGCCTGGAACGGTGAATTGCTGCCGGTGATGGGGCAGCCGCAATTCGATCTGCGCGACCTGCGCCATCCGCTGTTGGCCCTGCGTCATCCCGAGGCCGTCGTCGGCAATGCCCTGGCCCTTGGACAGGATCATCGCCAGTTGGTCATCACCGGCCCCAACGCCGGCGGCAAGACGGCACTGCTGAAGGCCCTGGGACTCTGCCACCTGCTGGCCTACCTCGGCCTGCCGGTGCCGGCCCGGGGGCAGTTAGGGTATTTTACCCAGATTCTCGCCGTGATTGGCGATGCCCAGGACATCCAGGCCGATCTCTCCACCTTCTCGGCCCAGCTGGAGCGCCTGCGCCGGGTGCTGCTGCAGGCGGATGCACACAGCTTGTTACTGCTGGACGAACTGGGCAACGGTACGGACCCGCGCGAAGGGGCGGCCCTTGCCCGGGCCATCGGCAGCGAACTGTTGGAACGTGGTGCCCTTGCCGTCCTGACCAGTCACATGGAGGCCCTCAAGCGCTACGCCCTGGAGCGTCCGGAAATCGTTCTCGGGGGGATGGGCTTTGACGTGCAGGCCTTGCGCCCGACCTACCGCTTGCAGCTGGGCATGGGCGGCGCGAGCCATGGCCTGGCCATCGCCCGCCGCCTGGGTCTACCCGCCGCCGTGCTGGATCGCGCCGAGGCCATTCATGCCAGTGAACAGGAGGACTGGGAGCTCTGGGAAGCCCGTCGCGAAAGCTTGCTGCAGGAGGCCCAGCGCGAACGACAAGAAGCCGAAGCGCTGCGCGCTGAGGCGGAACGGCTACAAGCGCGCTGGCGTAAGGAACAGGAGCTGGCCACCGCAGCCCGGGAGCGGGCGGCCGCCGAGGCGCGTCACCAGTGGGAGACCATACTCGCCCAGGCGCGGGCCGAGGTGCGTGCGGCCATTGCGGCACTCAAGGCGGGACGGGATACCGCGGCGGCCACGGCCCGCCTCGACGCTCTGGATGAACGGCTGCGGCCGGCGGCGACCCAGGCGCCCGCACGGCTGCCGACAGCGGGGGATCGCGGCCTCTTTCTGCCCCTGCGTCAGGCCGTCGAGGTGCTGCGTGTGGATGGAGCGGGGCAGAAGCTGCAGATCGAAATTCGCGGCAAGCAGTTGTGGGTTCCGCTGGAGCAGTTTCAGCTGGATCCGGGCGCGACGCTGGCAGAGGAGCGGGGCGGCAGCCACTATCGCTCCCCCGAGTCGCACCCCTGGCGTCTGGACCTGCGCGGGCAGCGCCGAGACGTGGCTCGCGTGGCCCTGGAGCGCCATGTGGATGGTGCCATCGCCGCCGGGCGGCAACAGGTGGAGGTGCTGCACGGCACGGGCAACGGCGTTCTGGCCGAGATGGTACGGGAGTTTGCCCAGAGCGACGCGCGCGTGCTCGCCTGGCGGATGGCGCGCCCGGAACAGGGCGGTGGTGGCGTCAGCGAACTGGATTTACGCTAGGGTATGACCCGCTTCTCCCAGGCCTTCATCGATACGGTCCTTGCCCGCAGCGACATCCTGCGCCTCATAGACAGCCGTGTGTCGCTGAAGAAAAAGGGTAAGGACTATTGGTCTTGCTGTCCCTTTCATCAGGAGAAGAGCCCATCCTTTTCCGTGAGTCCGGAGAAGCAGATCTACTACTGTTTTGGCTGCCACGCCCACGGCAACGCCATTGGCTTTCTCATGGCCTACGAGCGTCTTTCCTTTGTCGAGGCCGTAAGTCTCCTGGCGGAGGAGGCTGGTATCCCGCTCCCCCAGGAGGGACGCCCCGAAGGGCCCGACCCCCGGCCCGTGCGGGCCATCCTGGAGGCCGCCGAAAAACTCTACCGGGAGGCCCTGCACAGTCATCCGCCGGCACAGGCCTACTGGCGGCAGCGCGGCCTCAGTGAAGCCACCTGGAACCATTTTGGCCTGGGTTTTGCGCCCGATCAGGCACAGTTTCTCACCTCCCGTCTGGGCCAGAATTCCGCCCAGCGGGAACTGCTGGTGGCGGCCGGGCTGGTCTCCCGGCGCGACGACGGCCGTTACTACGACCGTTTTCGTGCTCGAGTCATCTTTCCCCTGCGCGACGGTCGCGGGCAGCTTTGCGGCTTTGCCGGACGCAGCACGGACGGGCGCGAGCCCAAGTACCTCAACAGCCCAGAGACCATCCTCTACCACAAGGGACAGATGCTTTACGGTCTGGATCTGGCGCGAGAGGGCATCCGTCGGCGTCGACGGGTGGTGCTGGTGGAGGGCTACCTGGACGTCATTACCCTGCATCAGGCCGGATTGGATTTTGCCGTGGCGGCCAGTGGTACGGCCCTGACGGACAAGCAGTTGGAGATCCTCTGGCGCACTGCCGGGGAGATCGTGCTGTGCTTCGACGGCGACGCTGCGGGCCGCGCGGCGGCCTGGCGAGCACTGCAACTGGCGCCAGCGCGACTGCGTCCCGGCCGGCTTTTACGGGTGCTTTTCCTGCCCGAGGGCGAGGACCCCGACTCTCTGGTGCGCAAGGGGGGCGCAGCGGCCTTCGAGGAGATTCTGGCGCAGGCACGTCCTGCCCTGGATCATCACCTCAGCGTGTTGCGTGAGCGCTACGATCTAAAAAAAGCGGACGAGAAGGCCCAATTCCTGGGCGAGGCACGGGCATTTTTGGCCCAGGTGCAGGATGCCGATCTGCGGGCGGTCTATGGTCAGCGGCTCGAGGAGATTGCTGGTGTCGCCGTCGTCCTGCCCAAGACCTCTGCGCAAGCTTTCCCAGAATCCGCGCCCAAGCCGGTGCCCGTGAAGGCCAAGCGCCCCGGGCGGCCGAGTCTCTGTCAGGCGGCCCTGCGGCTTTTGCTCCAGCGCCCCGTGGATCCGCACTGGCAGCAATTGGAACGAAGATTGCTGGTATACCTTCGCGACGAGGATACCCACGCCGAGGTGCTGGCAGACGGCCTTGAAATTTTGTCTGAGTCCACCCATATAGGAAGTCAGGCCCTTTTTGCCCGGCTGGCGGCGCGGTGGGATCTGGATGCGCTGTTTCGCGAGCAGTTTGCACCGTCCGTAGGGTCCGACGAGGGATCGCAGAGTGAGGTACGGGATTGCGTGGCGCGCCTGAATCTGCAGCTGACCCAGGCGCGTATTCGTTTCATAGGACGAACCGCGGATCGCGCAGGCCTTGCGGCCCTGTCGCCGGAGGAGCGGCAGGAGCTCCTGCGCATCACCAAGGGACGAAGGTCGAAGGGTGAGGAGTCCTAGGGGGTCGTGAAAGTGCCAATGGACCGGTTTACCCAAGTGCGCCGGTCGGCTTTTCATCGGCGGTGGTTTTCTTATACAATACGCGGCTTTCCGCGTCGGTGGGTTGTCTATGAGAGAGAGTGACAGTACGGTGGACAACGAGTCTCAGCGTTCCGAGCTCAAGCGGTTGATTGCCCGGGGAAAAGAGCAGGGCTATCTGACCTATCGCGAGATCAATGACCTCCTGCCTGAGGATGTCTTTGATCCGGAGCAGATGGAAAACGTCATCACCATGATCAACGACATGGGCATTGAAGTCTTCGAAGAGGCGCCCGATGACGAAACCCTGCTCATGGACAACGAGGGCAACCCCATCGTGGCCGCTCAGGAAGCGGAAGAGGCTGCCGAAGAGGCCTTGGCCGTGGTGGAAGCCGACATCGGTCGAACCAGCGACCCCGTGCGTATGTACATGCGTGAGATGGGTACGGTGGAGCTCCTGACCCGCGAAGGCGAGATCGAAATCGCGCGGCGCATCGAGGACGGTCTCCTGCAGGTGCTGCGCGCTGTATCCACCTGTCCCACCACCATTGCCCTATTGCTGGAGGCAGCGCAGAAGGTGGAGCAGGGCGAGCTGCGCCTGGATGAGGTCGTGGATGCTTTCATTGACCCCAATGCCATCAACGAAGCAGCGGCCGAGGATGAGGATTTGGGACTCGCCGCCGAGGCCGATGAGGCCGATGACGGCGACGAGGACGAGGATGAGGAGGACGGCGCTGGCCTCAGTGTGGCGGACAAGGGGCCGCAGCTGGAGGAGGCCTTGGAGCGCTTTGCCGCCATCCGCGCCGGCTACGAGCACCTGCTTGCCTTGCACAAGGCAGGCAAGGTGCGCAGCCCGGAATATCAGGAACAACGCCAACTGCTGGCCGATCGCTTCATGGAGATGAAGCTCAACGTGCGCCAGATCGACCTCATGGCCGATGCGCTGCGCAACCTGACGGAGGAAGTGCGTCTGGCCGAGCGCGAATTGATGGCCCTGTGCATCGACCGCGCCGGTTTCCCGCGCAAGGAGTTCGTGCGCAGTTACCCAGGGCACGAAAGCGATATCGCCTGGGTCGATGCCCAGATTGCCGCAGGCCGCCCCTACAGCCCCATGATGCTGGTGCTGCGCGACGAGATCGTGGCCGTCATGACCCAGCTGGCCGACATCGAGGAACGGGCAGGTCTGCCCATTGCCGAGATCAAGGAGGCCAGTCGCCTCATGTCCATCGGTGAGGCCAAGGCGCGTCGGGCCAAGAAGGAGATGGTCGAGGCCAACCTGCGTCTGGTGATCTCCATCGCCAAGAAATACACCAACCGTGGCCTGCAGTTCCTGGATCTCATCCAAGAGGGCAACATTGGTCTCATGAAGGCCGTGGACAAGTTCGAATACCGCCGCGGCTACAAGTTCAGTACCTACGCCACCTGGTGGATTCGTCAGGCCATCACCCGTAGCATAGCGGATCAGGCTCGCACCATCCGGATCCCCGTGCACATGATCGAGACCATCAACAAACTCAACCGGATCAGCCGTCAGATGCTGCAGGAGATGGGGCGCGAACCCACCCCGGAAGAGCTCGCGGCGCGTATGGAGATGCCGGAGGACAAGATCCGCAAGGTCCTGAAGATTGCCAAGGAACCCATTTCCATGGAGACGCCCATAGGCGACGATGAGGACTCCCACCTGGGGGACTTCATCGAGGACCGCAATGTCGCTGCCCCCACCGATGCGGCCGTCAATGCTGCCATCCGCGAGGTGGTAGAGGAGCTTCTGGATACCGGCCTGACGCCGCGGGAGGCCAAGGTGCTGCGTATGCGCTTTGGGATTGGCATGAATACCGACCACACCCTGGAGGAGGTCGGCAAGCAGTTCGACGTGACCCGCGAGCGCATCCGGCAGATCGAAGCCAAGGCTCTGCGTAAACTGCGCCATCCGTCGCGCTCCGAGCGCCTGCGCAGTTTTGTGGACGGTGAGGTGACCATCACGTCGTAATGCGCTAGGTTGCCATCTGGGCCGGTCACGAGACCGACCCGGCGTTTCGGGCCTGTAGCTCAGCTGGTCAGAGCAGGGGACTCATAATCCTTTGGTCGCGGGTTCAAATCCTGCCGGGCCCACCATATAAAACAGGTAGTTACATGATATTAGATCATCACCTATCTATCTGGGCTTTAGCTGTGTGTTCAGACCTCGGCGCTGACGGCTGTTTATCTGCTCATGCGGATTTACACCGTGAATACAGAACCCATACACTCACTTTCGGCGGCACGCGGATGTGAGGCCTGCGCTGAGCGCTAGTTGACCGTCGGCGCGCATTGTACTAGTTTAAGTACAATTAGGGAGGTCGTTATGGACGCGGTAACCTACAGCCACACCCGACAGCACTTGTCCGAGATCATGAACAAGGTCACCAATGACCGCGCTCCGATCCTGATCACGCGCCAATCCGGAGAACCGGTCGTGATGATGTCCCTGCAGGATTTCAACGCCCTGGAAGAAACCGCCTACCTGATGCGCAGCCCGAAAAACGCGAAGCGACTCGCCGAAGCCATCGAGCAGCTGGCGGCGGGCGGCGGGACGATCAGGGCACTGGTGGATGCCGATTAAGTTCTCCGATCCGGCCTGGGAGGACTATCTGTTCTGGCAAGCGCACGATGGGGACACGTTGAAGCGCATCAATACCCTCCTGAAGGATATACGGCGATCCCCCTTTCAAGGGATCGGAAAACCCGAACCCCTGAAGCATAACCTGGCCGGCTTTTGGTCCAGACGCATCGACGAAGAGCATCGCCTGGTCTATGCGATCCAAGAGGACACTATTTTGGTTGCCCAATGCCGCTACCACTACTGAGCTATCCATCCGGCGACTTGAGCTCGGAATAGACACCATCAGAGAGAGACCGAGTGCCTACCAGCCCGCGCCGCGGCGCGCCAACCCGTAATCGCGTCACGGATCGGGGAGATGGTCAGGAAGCTCGGCTGCCGTTGCGGTCCGGGGTATGCGCGAAGACGTTCCGCTACCGGGGCAGGCGATCCACGTGCTTGGCCGTCAGGACCTGAGCCGCCCTGTGCGCCGTAGGCAAACCCTTATCGATTACCTGCGCCGGCATGGCCGGGCTTTCGAGGGTACTGCAAGGGCGGCAGGCCAGCTTCGGGCAGATGTGGCGGATGACCAATCGTCTCCAGAGGGCCGCCGCACTAGCCGTAGGTGCAGCCGTCGGGGTCGTGGCGGAGCTCAAGGCGGGGCAGGGTATCGGGCAGGTCCACGCGGCCGGGATGGTGGCGGGGACTTGTCTTTCACGGCGTCGCGCCCCTCCGAGGCGGGGGTCAAAATACGTGCGCTCAGGGACGAAGAGCGAGCGTGAAGTTCTCTCTGGATGCCACCGTGGCTTTTTTCTGGCTGATCCCGAGTTGTCAAGCAGTTGGCGCACCTTCGTCCAGGGTGTGCGGCAGTCCCATCATTTCTTGCCTGACCCGCCCTTTTTATCGGCGAAGAGTGCCCCCATCTGCTGCCGACCGAGCGGCGAGAGCAGCGGCTTGAGCTGGGAAAAAGACAGGCGCAGAGTTGTCGTGCAGTCCGGCCCTTCGAGTGGAAGAAAGGCGGGGGTGAAATACAGACCGTCCCGGCCGATGGCAACCTGGTAGCTCGCGTGGCCGAGCACGTCACGGCACTCTGAAGATTCACCGACGTTGTCGGGATCCTTTAACCCGGCCGCATGGCGCACTGATTCTTGTGCGACTCAGCCCACTGCAGAAAACGCCCAACGATGATCTCTGGCGGCCACAACAACGACAGCTCTTGGGAACCATCCGACCCCTGCCCGAAAAGCGCTCCCTCTTGGCAATCGTAGAAGTCGTCCGCAATTTCTTGCATGTGCCGCCGCGCCCAGGCGTTGAAACGCCGTGCCCGCGGGTCGCTGCCGCGGAGCAAAACGCCTTGGGCGGAGTAGTTTTTCTTGAACGCCGGGCCGTAGTCGACGGACAGATCGATGAAGGGCCGGCGTGGGTCGTCGCGCTGCACGATCCTGGGTTTGACGGCGTAGCGCGGCGCGTTGAAGGCCTGAGTCGCGCAGGCGTTGTTCTTCGAATCTTCCGCCGTCAGCGGTACCCGGGTGAGGGTGACGTGCAGCGTCTTGCCCTGCCGCTCCCAGTCGACGGACATGGAATCCTCGGTCACCGTGCCGATACGCCATACCGCACCGTTATATTTTGGCCTGCCGTCCAGGTCTACCAGCTCACGCCACACGCGCCGGTCATTTTCGGGCGTGAGCGCGATCAGGGTCTGGTGTTTGTCGTAATAGTACAACGCCCAATCTTCGCGTTGAAAACAGACGTGCACCGGCTGCTTGGCGATTTGCCCCTTCCAGACACTGCCGCCCTGCCACGTTGCAGCGGACTCGGCCGCCAGCGCCAGGGGCGCCGCGCCGCTTGCGGCGAAGCAGAGGACGATGCGCAACACGCATGCAGTCAAGGCCCTAGGGTACCGCCCCCGGGAAAAAGCCAAAAACTGGGATGACAGGGCACGGCGAATCGGCATGACGGGCAAGATCCACTCCAAACGATTCCGCGAGCATCTTAATCGCTCAGCCCGACCTTTCATAGACGCGCTGCGTCCCGAGAAAGCCCAAATTATGCATTTTGTAACCGAGTACCATCGTGTGTGCGGGTAGTATTCCAGGGCGGGGTGTACATCGTTGGCGGGACTGGGTGGCCACCGCGGATCTCCGAACACTGGAGGTGGCTTGAATGCAACCAACGATGGAGACCACGGCGCTGACCATGGACAGCACGACGCTGATGCAATTTGTGGAAAAGGAGGCCGACGTGATTTGTCGCGCGGGTTGGGGCAGTTGGCGTTGCAGCTCGATGGGGGTGGAAGCCGAGTCCCAATGCGGGGCGGCGCATTACGCGCACGGCGCCGAGCATACCGAAATCCGGCCCGAGGTACGGGGCATAGCGGTAGGTCTAGCCGAGACGAGGGCCTTCTGGATCGACTTCCTGCACCGTTTACGACGATGCGGGCTATCGGGGGTTGAAAAATCCAATTAATTCCTTTAGTTGGTGCCGGCAACAGGAATCGAACCCGTGACCTACCGATTACAAATCGGTTGCTCTACCTGCTGAGCTATGCCGGCATCGTCCTCGGCGAGTTTAGCGAGGGTTTTCGCTGGCTTCAATCGCCGGGTGCTGGGACAATCGGTGGTGGCCGATGCCGAACCACAGTAGCGCTCCTGGAAGGCTTGTCAGCAGTACGGTTGCGCCCGTGAGCAGCGAGAGGGCCAGGGCGGCATCGTGGCCGATATGCAGGGCTCCCAAGTACAGCACGACGAGCCCCTCGCGCAGGCCCCAGCCGGCAAAGGAGACCGGTAGGGCGAGAAAGAGGCTCACCAGCGGCCAGACGAGCCAGACGGCAGCGGGATCCAGGTGAACCCGCAGCGCTTGCGCCAGAGACCAGAAGGTGAGGATGGAAAAGCCTTGGACGATTAGGGATAGGCCGATGGTTGCGGCGAGGGCCTTGGGGTGACGGAGGAGGGCGGCCATGCCCAGGCGGATATCGTGCAGCTTGTTCCCGACCTTTCCCAGATGGGTGTTCAGGAAGTTCAGCCACGGGGTCAAGATCAGCGCCACGATGAGCACGTATCCGGCCACCACCACCGCCATGGTCTTATCCATACCCGGCAGCAGGGCGACATGGCGTCCGCCCAGAAGAAAGGCCGTCAAAGCGATACCCACCAGGGCACCCATGCCGATGAAGCGGTCGCTGAAGACGGCCGCCAGAGCGAAGGGCATGCCCCGGGCCTGGTGGCGCGTGTACCAGGCCCGCAGGAAGTCGCCAGACACCGAGCCCGGCAGCACCTGATTGAAATAGGCCCCCACCCAGTTCAGCCGCCACAGCCAGGCGATGGGCGCGGGACGGGAGAGCGCGCGCAGGATGATCCACCAGCGGCCCGAGGAGATACTGATATTGGCCGCGTAGCTTGCCGCGGCCGCTGCGAACCACCACGGGTCCATCTCCTCAAACCGCTGCAGCAGGTGCGGCCAGTCGGTTTTCTGGAACAGCCAGGCAAGCACCACCGCCGTGAAGGCGACTTGCGCCATCAGTTGCCAATGCCCGCGCTTCGGTCGCTTGTGCGGCGGACGCGGATTTTCTGCGACGGTAGTCACCGAAAACGATTGCCCCTGTCTCTGCGAGGTGCAGACTCTAACCCGTCGCGGGGATCTCGGCAAATCCGGTGGCGGCGGGGTCGGACTATACTCTCACTGCCCACGAAGCGACGCAGGAGTGATTATGGATTATCGTGTACGAGAAGGTTTACCCTTTCCCATGGGAGCCCATTGGGATGGCAAGGGCGTCAATTTCGCGCTGTTTTCCCGCAATGCCAGCAAGGTAGAGCTTTGTCTCTTTGCCGACGATGGCCAGCGCGAACTGGCCCGAATCGCCTTGCCGGAGTATAGCAACGAGGTCTGGCACGGTTATATCGAAGGGCTCGCCCCAGGTCAGCTCTACGGGTATCGCGTGCATGGTGAATATGCTCCTGAGGCGGGCCATCGTTTCAATGCCAACAAACTGTTGATCGACCCCTACGCCCGGCAACTGTGGGGAGAGCTGCGCTGGGATCCGGCACTGTTTGGCTACGAGATTGGCCACAAGGACAAGGATCTCAGTTTTGACGAGCGCGACAGTGCGCCCTTCATTCCCAAATGTCGCGTGGTGGATGAAGGCTACGACTGGGGTAGTGACCGGCATCCGCAAAAAGCCTGGAACGAGACCTCCTTTTACGAGATGCACGTACGCGGCATGACCATGCGCCACCCCAAGGTGCGGGACGATCTGCGCGGCACCTTTGCCGGTCTCGCCACCCCCGATCTCCTGGATTACGTCCGTGCCTTGGGGGTTTCGGCCATAGAGCTCATGCCGATCCATGCCTTCGTGCACGATCAATATCTGTTGGACAAGGGGTTGCGCAATTATTGGGGCTACAACAGCATCGCCTTTTTCGCGCCCCATCCGCAGTACCTCAGCGATGGGGGTATCGAGGAGTTCAAGCGTTTCGTCGCAGCGGCGCACGAGCGCGATCTCGAGGTCGTCCTCGACGTGGTTTATAACCACACGGCGGAAGGCAGCGAGCTTGGTCCGACCCTGTCGTTTCGCGGCATCGATAATGCCGTCTACTACAAGCTGCTGCCCGATCAAGGGCGGTATTACATCAACGATACCGGCACCGGAAATACCCTGGATACCGGCCATCCTCGCGTAGTGCAGATGGTAACGGATTCTCTGCGCTACTGGGTGGAGGTCATGCACGTGGATGGCTTTCGCTTTGATCTCGCCACCATCCTGGGTCGTGAACCCGATGGCTTCAGTCAGCGCAACGGGTTTTTCGTGGCCGTCGCTCAGGACCCGACCCTGGCGCGGGTGAAGCTGGTTGCAGAGCCCTGGGATAGTGGTCCTGGTGGTTATCAACTGGGGAATTTTCCACCGGGTTGGGCCGAGTGGAATGGCAGATACCGCGATACCCTGCGCGCCTTCTGGCGTGGTGACCCCGGGCAGCTTCCGGATTTGGCCCGACGACTGACGGCTTCCGGGGATATTTACGACCATCAGGGACGCAGTCCCTTTGCCTCGGTGAATTTTGTCGCGGTGCACGATGGCTTCAGTCTGTACGATCTGACCGCATACAACGATAAGCACAACGAAGCAAACGGTGACGACAATCGCGACGGAAGCGACGACAACCGGTCTTGGAACTGTGGCGTGGAGGGTCCCACGGATCAAGAGGACATCGTCGAATTGCGCCAGCGGCAGATGCGCAATTTTCTGGCAAGCCTGTTCTTTTCCCAGGGAGTGCCCCTGCTGTGCAGCGGTGATGAGTTTGGGGCAACGCGCCAGGGCAACAACAACGTGTACTGTCAGGATAACGATCTGGGCTGGCTGCACTGGGATCACGATGCCGCGGCGCAGGCCCAGATTCGATTTGTGCAGAAGGTGATCCAGCTACGCCAGCGCTACCCCATGCTCCGCCACGGCCGTTTTCTGCTGGGGCGCTATCACGAGACCCTGAAGGTGAAGGATGTCAGCTGGATCAATGCCAATGGCGAGGAGATGACCGAAGGGGAGTGGCAGGACGAGAATGCTCGCTGTCTGGGCGTCCTTCTCGATGGCCGGGCCCAGGCAACGGGCATTGTCCGACGCGGTGAAGACGACACGCTTCTGCTCATCCTCAACGCGGCGGCGCAGGCGGTGGAGTTTTGTCTGCCCAAGGTCAGTGAGGGAAAATCCTGGGAACGTCTGGTGGACACCAATATCCCGGACGCAGATGCCCAAAGCTTTGCCCTTTCCGCCCCTTACCTGGTCACTGCCCGGTCTCTGCTGCTCTTCGTTCTGCGCACGCAGTAGCCGACGGCACAGTATCCCGTCTGGCGCTCAGGGTGGCCGTAATGAAGGCCACCTTGTCCAGGCTCTCCCGATATTCGGCGTCGGCCTCGGAATCCATGACGATGCCGCCGCCTCCCCAATACTGGACCTGTCCGGCGCGGTAGCTCAGGCTGCGGATGAGGATGTTCCAGTCCATGCGTCCGCGCGCGTCCACATAACCCAGGCTTCCGCAATAAAACCCTCGGGGTTTTGCCTCCAGCGACTGCAGGAGTTCCACGGCGTGGCGTTTGGGCGCCCCGGTGACGGATCCACCGGGCAGGCAGGACAGTAGCACGTCCCAGGGGTCGCAGTCCGGGTGCAGGCGTGCTTCGACGCTGCTGACCAGGTGATGGACGGCGGGAAAGCTCTCCAGGGCGCACAACTGGGACACGCGCACGGAGCCGAGTTCGGCCACCCGTCCCAGGTCATTGCGCAGCAGATCGACGATCATGACATTTTCGGCCCGATCCTTGGGACTGGCACAAAGCTCGGCGGCCCGGGCGCGGTCGCGCAGGGGATCCGGGTCCCGACGTCGGGTTCCCTTGATGGGCCGGGCCTGCAGCTGTCCATCGCACAGACTCACCAGCCGTTCGGGAGACAGGCTCAAGAGGGTCGCCTCGGGCAGCGCGAAAAAGGCGGCAAAGGGCGCGGGATTGCGCTGGCGCAGGGCACGGTAGAGTTGCCATGGGGTCCCCGACCAGTTGGCCTGGAAGGCCTGGGCCAGATTCAGCTGATAGACATCGCCCGCGCGCAGGTATGCCTGAACTTTGGCAAAGGCACTGCGATACAGCTCAGCCGACCACATGGGCTGGACATCGCTGTCGCCCAGGATCGTTTCTTCTCGATCCGAGGGTTCTGCCATCTCCGCGCGCAACGCCAGCAGATCGTCGGCATGCCCCCAGAATCCGGCCTCACGGCGCAGGTGGTCGACCAGGTAGGCGCTGTCGTACCAGGCCAGAGCTGCCGTCGGCAGGGTCGGGTCGTCCGGGCCTGGAATGCCCAGCATTTGCCGACCCCAGTCGTAACTGAAAAAACCCGCAAAACCCCCGGCAAAGGGGTAGTGCATGGGAAAAGCGTCGAGACCCCTGATGCGCTCCTGCTCCTCGCGGGCGATGGCGCGCAGGACGGAGATCAGCGTATCGTTGGAAGTCTTCGGGGCATTACCGCCCTCGGCAAGGAAGGTCTGGCCTCCTTGCTGCCAGACGCGCCAGCGTGGGCGGCGCAGCAGGATGTCGAAACGGCCGCGCTGCCCACCCGATGCACAGCTGTCCAGGAACAAGGTCCAGGGTTCCGATGCCATCCGCGCACTTGGCAGTGGCTGGTGCGCGCTGGGATAGGGTAGGCTGTACCAGAGTTGGGCCATGGCGCTTCGATCCTTGGCGGAGGGGCTTTAGAGCATAGCCAGATTCCCGCGTTTGCCCAAGCCGAATACAGGGGAGTACAATATCTCTTGAATACTGACCGTTCGGTCGGTAACCTATCGTCACCATTGTGCGACCGAGCGGGTGTGCCATGTCCAATTTGCGCTTGTCGCTGCTCTGCGCAGCGGCGCTGTGTCTGGGAAGCTCCAGCGTCTACGCTGAGGATCTGCTTTCGGCCTATGAGCAGGCCTACCGCACCGATCCGGCCCTCGCTGAGGCGCGCGCGCAGTTGCAGGCCACGCTTCAGGACAAACCGGCAGCGCGGGCGGCGCTGTTGCCGCACCTCGGGCTGGGGGCGAGCGTGGGCTACAACACGGGCACCTTTTCCGGCTTTGCCGGGCTCGACCTGAGCAAGGCCTATCTGTCGGACAGTTACAGTGTCACCCTCACCCAGTCGGTTTTCGATGGTCAGAGCTATGTGGCCCTGCGTCAAGCCGACAGCCGCATCCAGGCGCAGACGGCGGCACTGCTGTACACGCAGCAGCAGCTGGCCCTGCGCGTGGCCACGGCCTATTTCAAGGTACTGGAGGCGCAGTCCCAGGAGCGTATTGCCGAGCGTCAGCGACGCCTGCTGGAGAGCATCTACCGGCAGACGGAGGCGGCCCTGAAGGTGGGCACCGGCGATATCGTTGCCGTGCGTGAGGCCCGAGCGCGCCTCGATGCAGCGCGGTCGGACCGGATCCGTGCCCGCAATGCGGTGTCCGTCGCCGAGCGCGGCCTGGAGCGCCTCACCCACGCACCCGTTGGTCATCTGGAGGATCTCCGGCCCTTTACCGCCGAAGGTCCGAAGCCGGACGACATGGACGCTTGGGTTCAGGCGGCCATCCGGGATCAGCCGCTGATGCACGAGGCCGAGGCGCAGCTGCGTACGGCCCAGGAAGCGGTGCAGTACCAGCAGCGGGCGCGCTGGCCCAAGGTAGACCTGCAGGGCATCGCGCAGCATGTGCATGGCAATCCCTTTCCGGGATTCAATGAGAATCAGGCGGGGGTGAGCCTCAATCTGTCCATGCCCATTTATCAAGGTGGAAGCATCTCCAGTGGGGTGCAGAAGGCCCAAGCCCTCAGCGTGGCGCAGGTGGATCACGTCGGCAGCGTGCGCGATCGGGTACGGCTGGATACGCAGACGGCTTTCCTCAACCTCAAGGACAGCGTGGCCCAGTTGGCCTCGGCCAAGGCGGCTGTGGAGTCGGCAAAGATTTCCCTGGAGGGTACCCGTAAGGGTTATGAGGTGGGCACGCGCTCCATCATCGACCTCTTGCAGACGGCTACGGACTACATCCGCGCTGAGCAGGACTACAACGTCGCCCTCTACAATCAGGTGCTCGCGCGTGTCCAGTTGAAGGCGGCCGCCGGCCAGCTGGATCTGGCGGATCTCAGTGCCGTGAACGGTCTGCTGGGCGGCGGTGCCGGGACCCACGAGCACACCGATAGCCGGGCGGCTGCCGACCAGAAGAGCGCCGCCATGGGCGATTAGCCCAGAGCACGGCGGCTGCCCCGCCACACCCCCGGATCGGCGGCGCCGTACCCAAAGTAAGTCATCAGCAGCGCAGGGCCTTGAGCACGCGTTCGCCTCGCTCCCCGTGGAAGAATTCCCGTACGTAGGGATCGTCTACCTCCGCTACCTCCTGCAGGGAGCCAATGGTCAGAACCTTGCCCTGGGAGAGCACGGCGATGCGGTCGGAGGTGGCGGCGATACTATCCAGGTCGTGGCTCACCATGACCACCGTCAGACCCACATCCCGGTGGACGTCGCGCAGCAGATCGTCGAAATCGGCGGCGGTGATGGGGTCCAGGCCAGAGGTGGGTTCGTCGAGGAAGAGGATCTCCGCTTCCAGGGCCAGAGCACGCGCCAGCGCTGCCCGCTTGACCATACCCCCGGAAAGTTCTGCCGGAAGCTTGTAGGCATCCGCCGGGCGCAGGCCTACCATCTGCAGTTTGAGACTGACGAGTTCACGAATGTCCCTTTCGCTGAGTCCTCCCCACTCGCGCATGGGAAAGGCGATGTTCTCGAATACCGTCAGGGCACTGAACAGCGCCCCTTGCTGAAAGAGCATCCCCCAGCGCCGGCGCAGCGCCACGGCTGCCCGTCCACGCAGTTGCGCCAGGGACGATCCGAGGATGCGGATCTCGCCCTCGACGTGGGGGACGAGTCCGACCATGGCGCGCAGCAGTGTCGTCTTGCCGCTGCCGCTTCCGCCTACGATACTCAGGATCTCACCGGCGCGCACCTCCAGATCCAGATGCCGGTGTACCCAGTGGGGACCGAAACGGGTGGCGACATCGCGGCAGACGATGGCGTGCTCTGCGCTCATCCTACGGAGATCCCGGTATTGGCAAAGACCATGGCGAGGACGGCATCGATGACGATGACCAAGGTCAGGGTGAGGACCACGGAATCGGTGGTTTCACGGCTGAGACTGTCCGTATTGGGTTGCACCTTGAGGCCGTGATAGCCGCTTACCCAAGCAATGAGGATGCCAAAGAGTATGCCTTTGCCGATGCCCAGCCAAAAGTTGAAGTCGGGCACCATGATGGGCATCTCGCGCAGGAAAAAGCTGGCGCTGATGCCAAGATCGAGTTTGGCGACGATGATTGCCCCCAGGATGGCGACGGCATCGGTCCAGACCACGAGCAAGGGCAGGGTGATGGCTAGGGCAATGACCTTGGGCAGGATCAGGCGCTGTACGGGTGAGATCCCGAAGGTACGCAGCGCATCCAGTTCTTCCGTGACGCGCATGGCGCCGATCTGGGCCGTGAAGGCGGAGCCCGTGCGCCCGGCCAGGATCACCGCCGTGATCAGGGGGCCGAATTCCCGCAGGATACTGAGTCCGGCAATGCTGATGATATAGATGTTCGCGCCATAGCTTGCCAGGGTGGGTGCCGACTGAAAGCTGATGACGATGCCGATGAGAAAACCGATGAGCGAAAGAATGGGCAGGGAATCCGGTCCGGTGCGCACGACGGTGGCGGAAATCTCGCGCCAAGGAAAGTGGCGCGGATGACGCAGCGCGCGCCAGAGCTCGGTGAGCAAGGCGCCGAGAAGGAGAAACAAGCCCCAGAGATCCACAAGCACGCCGAGGATGTGTGCGCCCAAGGCATCGAGCCGCGCCCAGAGCCCCCACGGACGCCGCGGTGCAGTGGGCGTCTGCATTTGCGCAAAGCGTCGGAAAACCGCCTCCTGCTCCGCGCTCAGACGTGCATCCGCGGGCAAAACGCCACCCCAGGCGCGCCAGATGACCAGGGCGCCGACGCTGTCCAGGCGCTCGATGGCGCGCAGATCCCAGGGGCGACCACGGCCAGCCTGGGCCAGCTGCTCGCGGACCCGGTCCATGGCGCCTGTCAGGCGGCGCAGGGTCCAGCGCCCACGCAGCGTGAGGAACTCGCCCTCGAGTTCCCAGTGCGGCTCTTCCTGCGGCTGCGTGCTTGCCGGGGCGGGATGCTGGGACGTCATCGCTTTCTGGCTTCTCCTGGCCGCCAACGCCGTCTTATTGTGGCACGTCGGTGCCGCCCTTCCCAGACGGGCGGGTCGCGGCGGGACACCAGCGCAGGCGCGCAAGGACGGCCAGATGGTCCGAGAGCGGTTCCGTACTGCGCTGCCAGTCCAAAAATTCCAGGTCTGGGCTGCAGAGGATATGGTCAAAGGAAAAGCGGGGCGCCCAACTCGGAAAGGTCGCCAAGGGAGGTTCCGCCTGCCGCAGTCCAGTCAGGCGCAGGAGTAGGCGCAGTTCCGGTGATCGTGCGCCACAGTTGAGGTCACCCATGACCACCGTGGCCTGCCGTCCGACGAGGTATTCTGCCAGTGCTTCCACCTGCCGAAAGCGGCCGTGTCGACTCAGGGCCAGGTGCGTCACCACGACGCTGAGGGGGTGGCCGGCCAGATCGATGGTGGCTTCCAGCAGGCCCCGCCCGTGCATCCATCCCGGCAGCACCCGCCGGTGAACGGCGACGATGGGCCAGCGACTGAGCAGGCCATTACTGTGTTGCGCCAGCTCGCCCCAATCCCGCGTCCGGCTCTGGGCCCAGAACGGAAACCCGGCCTTGTTCGCGAGATAGGCGGCCTGATTGACGTACTGACTGCGATAGGAGCCGGCGTCCGCCTCGTTCAGGCCGACGATGTCGGCTTCCCTGAGGGCCATGCCGATGCGCTCCAGATTGCCGAGGCTGTGGCGATGGGGAAGGAGGTATTTCCAGCCGTGCAAGACGAGGTGACGGCTGCGTCGGGAGCCGATGCCCACCTGGATATTGTGGCTGAGGACCGTAAATTCCTGGCAATGGCCTTCAGTCGGACTGGGCAAGGACGATTTCCCAGGGCTCACCGTTGTTGGGATCGTGCAGGCTCAGGCTAAGGACGCCGCGTTCCGTCTCGGCGAGATCAAAGTGCAGGACGCCCGCCCCCGATGGCGTGTGGACGGTGCCGAACGTGGCAAAGAGCCGCTCGCCGCAGGCCTCCATCTGTGCAGCGACCGCGGGCCAGCGTTCTGCGGTGCCGGGGTAGATACTGCGCAACTGGTCATCGCGCGCGCCCAACCAGCCGCTGCCTTCACCCTTTTGCAATCGTTCCATCAGGGCGTTGGCCACGTGCCGGGAGAGCGTCAAGCGGGGCATGCGCAGACCGGACAGTGGGGGTCACGGCGTAGACGCAGGGTACGCCATTCCCAGTTGAGGAGGTCCAGGAGCAGGAGCCGTCCGCCCAGCGGCGATTCCAGGCCAAGCAAAAGTCGCAAGGTCTCCAGTGCCTGCATGGACCCCAGGATGCCCGGCACGGGTCCAAGCACCCCAGACGTGGCGCAGCTGTCCCCCGCATCCTCGCCCAGTTCGGGGTAGAGGCAGGCGTAGCAGGCGGCGTCCTCGCGGCGAAAGTCAAAGATGGCCAGCTGACCCTCCCAGCGCAGGGCTGCCGCCGACACCAGCGGCCGACGAGCACGCTGCGCCGCACGATTGATGTCGTGCCGCGCAGTAAAGTTATCGGTGCAGTCGAGCACGATGTCGTGTTGCGGGACGAGGCTGTCCAGGAGCTTTGCATCGACAGCCGTCGCCACCGTCGTGATCTGTGCCGCGGGGTCGAGGCGCAGGAGCGCACGTCGTGCCGCCTCCACCTTCAGCTCGCCAACGTCTCCATCGCCGTAGAGGATCTGCCGCGGAAGGTTGCTGAGGTCCACCCGATCGCCATCGCAGAGGGTGAGGTGCATGAGCCCCGCAGCCAAGAGATACTGCGCCGCCGGACAGCCCAGGCCACCGAGGCCGACGATGAGCACCCGGTGCTCCAGCAAGGCTTCCTGGGCAGACACGGACCACTGGGGCAGAACCAGTTGACGGGCATAGCGCAGTAGATCGCCATCGCTGTCAAGGTCATGCATCGTTGTAGAGGTCGTAGTCGATGGCATTGTCGTCCACGGCCATGCCACGCCGTGGCTGCAGACCGGCCGGTAGCCGCCGCAGGAGCGCGTGATGGCGCTCGTGGATGGCGTCGAGCATCCACAGAATCTCGCTGGGGTGACCGGGGCTGCTTCCCTGCAGCAGGTGGCGGAGGTAGATGCTTTCGTCCTCCACCTTGAGGAGCAGCGGCGTGGGCAGATCGAGGGGTAGCACGTGGCGCTGCAGGAGCCAGTCCATGGGGGAGTCGACTTCCGACCCCAGCTGCCGCAGATCCACCCGGAAATGGCCACCGCCACCGGGCTGCTTCAGGAGTTCGGCAAGGTAACCGGGGGGAAAGCCACGATGCAGAATGATGGTGCGCCCGCGAAAGCGCTCGAAGAACCGATCCTGCAGGGTGAGGGGCGATGCGGAATGAGGCATGCCCCATGTTAGCGCCGTCGCGCCCAGGCTGCCAAGAGCCGGTGGCTTCAGCGTGGGGCCTGTGCCCGCGGCGAAGTGGTCTTGCCGGTGGCCGGTGTCTCCGGCAGTTGCAGAGCCTTCGCGTAGCCCGTGAGTTCCAGATAACCGGAGCCCAATCGGCGGCCCTTTTGCCAGGCAGTCACCGCGCCCTCCCAGTAGGTGGTCCCGGTGCTCGCGAGTGCCCGGAATTGCTGATCGGCCATCAAGGGCTGCAGATGGAATTCCAGGGGGCCGGCGCGGATGGCCCAGGCAATGGGGTAGGGCGCACCGCTGCTGGGGGAGGTCCAGAATTGCGTGGGCCGCATATGGATGGCGCTGGCGGGCAGATAGTCGACGCGCCCATCGGCATGGCGCCAGGTGCCGGCGAGCCACAGGGCTTTACCGTCCCCCGCACGCATGCGAAAGAGCATCACCGCGCCACCATCGTCGAGATTGAGACCGAGCCAGTCCCAGCCCACGGCCCCTTTGGGCAGGTAGGCGGCGGACCACTCGTGGTCCAGCCAGGCACGACCACGCACCCGATGGTCCCGGCCATTGATCTGCAGCCGACCGCGCACGCGCAACTGCGGCAGGCTGTAGTAATAGCTGGCATTGGCGGGATCGGGTCCCTTCTGGCTGACGCCGTCGGGCCCTTCCAATAGGGCCGCCTGGGTGGCCTCGAGGCGCAGATTCAGGTGGAAATGGCGGCTGTGGATGTTGGTCTCGTAATCCTTGCCATCCTGCTGCAGACGCCAGGAGTCCAGCCAGACCCGGGTGCGGTCCTGGGCGGCTCCAGCAAGATCCATGGCCGTCGTCGCACTACGCTGGGCCGTCAGCAGGTGCCCGATGTGCGGATCGGCAATGGCGGCCTGAGCAAAAATCAGCTGCCGTGGGTTGAAGGCGCTGGGGTTGTCCCAGACCTTCGCTGGCCGCACCCGAAAGAAAGTCACCTGAAAGCCATAGGTCTGCCCGGATGCATCGTGCAGGTGTCCCGTGACGTACCACCACTCCAGGGGAAAGTCCGGATGACTCCCATAGGCATTGGGAAAGCGCATGGGCTGGGCGGTAGTGACCGCAACCTTCGGGGTTTTCTCCACCGGCAAGTGTGGCGGCGGCAGAGGCGAGGCCATGCTGCTCGGCGCCAGCAGGAACCCGGCCGAGAGCAGCAGACCGCCGAAGAGCGTGCGCAGATGCCTACTCATCGCGTACCACGGTCAGGGCGCTGGACAGGGCTTTGCGAGCGCTGAGCAGCATGGTGACGACGCTGGCAAGCATCAGCGCTGCCGCCACCAGCAGCAGATTGCTCCAGGGCGGATGAAAACCCATGTGCCAGTGAAAGGATTGGGGGTTGACGAGATCGATGAGCAGCAGGCTGATGGCAAAGCCCAGTGCGCCTCCCAGGGCGACCCCAAAGGAGGATAGCAGGAGTGACTCCCGCAGTAGGAGGCCAACGACGTCGCGACGGCGCAGGCCGATGGTCCGGAACAGGGCAAATTCGCGCTGACGCAGCAATATCTGGGCGCCAAAACCGTTGGCCACGCCCAGTAAACCGATGACGATGGCCACCGCCTCCAGGGCGTAGGTGGCGGCAAAGCTGCGGTCAAAGATGCGCAGGCTCTCGGCACGGATGGCCCGCGGCGTTTCCAGCTGCCACTGGCGCAGTTCGGGAAAACGCTGGATCAGCTGCGCCTGCGCGTTCACCACGGAAATCCCCGGACGCAACCACAGGGCAAGACCATTGGCGCTATCGTCGCCGGTCCAGCGCCGGTAGACCTCGATGGGTATGGAGATGGCACCCTGTTGGTAGGCATAGTCGCGGTAGATACCGACGATGCGCACGGCGTGGGCGCGACCGTCTACGGGGATGTGGACGATCTCTCCGAGTCGCCAGTGGCTGATACCCGCCAGTATCTCCGAGATCCACGCGGGCGGTGGCCCCACTTGCGCTGCGGGGATGGCCCTCAGGATCTGGAGCTCGCGACCCGGATCTGCGGTGTCCAGGCCGCGTGCCAGCAATTCCACCGGCGGATGTCCGGGCAGCAGATTGACCTGCAGGCGGCGCATGGGTGAGCACTGCCGAACCACGCTGTCGCTGCAGATGGCGGCGACGCGCTCCCCGGAAATGCGCGCACCCGGCCCCGATCCCGCCTGCAGATACAGGTCCGCCCGCAGGATGTCCACCAACCAGTCGGCAACGGAATCGCGGAAGGATCCCACCATGATGGCCATGGCCACCACCAGACTGAAGGCGACGACGATGGCCGACAGACTGTGTGCCACCCGTCCCGGTGTCCCACGCATCTGCAGGAAGGCCAGGCGTCCCAGGGCGCCCTCTGGCACCGGTAAAATCCTGCCCAGCAGGCGTGCCAGGGGCCCGATGAGGAAGAGGGTGGCAAAAAGCAGGATGGCGATGGCTAGGTAAGCGCCGTAGGGGATCCCCCCCAGGGGTGGGATGGCGGCGCTCAGGGCTGCGAGGACGAGCAGGATCAGCCCGGGAAGGAGTTTCTGTCCCGCCTCGTCCTCCTCACTGCCCTGGCCCAGGGCCCGTACCACGGTAGTCCGACTGGCCTGCCACGCCGGCAGGCCGGCACCCAGGAGCGCCGCTGCAATGCCGGCACCGGCAAAGGCAAGCCAGAGCAGCGGGTGCCCACGAAGCGCCAGGTGACTGGCACTGAAGTACCCGGCACCCAGATCCCCACCCAGACGGGCCAGGGCGGTGGCGGCGGCAAGATTCCCCAGGGGGATGCCGAGGGCAATGCCCGGCAGCCCCAGGGCAAGCCCCTGCGCCAGCACGCTCGCCAGGATCTCCCGGCGGCGCAGGCCAAGAACGCGGAGAACGGCCAGGCTTCGGCGCTGGCGTACGACGCCCAAGGCCAGGGTGGCATAGATCAGGAAGGCTCCGGTGAAGAGGGCCACCAAGGACAGTACCAGGAGGTTGGCCCGATAGGCCCGGGAGGCGCGGGCGGCCACCGCCCCCTGCTGCTGCGGGGTCTCGAGGCTCGACCCCGGCGGCAACCGGTCTTGCCACTGGCACTGGAAGCCTGTGGGATCGACGCCCGGGGCTAGGCGCAGATCGACCCGATTGAGCCAGCCGATGCGCCCCCACAGCCACTGCGCCGAGGCAATGTCCGCGACCCCCACGGCACCTTGGGGAGGGTCGACGGGAAGCAGGCCAATGACCCGAAAGGAGCGCGTCACCCCCGCTGCCCGCAGCGTCATGGTTTCCCCCACCCGCAGGTGAAACTGCTTGGCTGCGGCGGGGCTCAGGACGATGCTGTGGGGGTCGAAGAGTGCCTCTGGATGGGCAAGCTGCGTGGGTACCAGAGGCTGTCCGAGGCGGATGCTGGCGAAGGGCGCGATGCCCCAGACGGGAAAGCTCTGCCAGGCACCGTCCACACGGATTTCGCCATAGACCCGCAGTTGCGGCGCGGCCACCTGGACCCCCTGTGCCGTGGCCAGGCGCCGGTACCAGTCCTCGGAGAAGCCTTTGCCTGGTGCCTGGAGTACCAGATCTGCCTCACCGGCAAGCCGTCGCAGGCCGCCGGCAAAATCCTGCACTGCCTGCAGATTGATCAGCGCCACCGCAAGCCCCAGCGCCACGCCCAAGGCTACTCCCAGAATCGCCAGGGCAGTGGCGCCGGGGCGCTGGCGCAGGGGCCGCCACACCGCAGCCCGCCAGGGGATGTGCAGACTCATAGCTGCCGCAGGCCCCGCCTTTCCAGTCGAAAGCGACGCTGGGCACAGGCCGCAGCAACGTCGGAGTGCGTGACCATGAGGATGGCCGAACCCGCTCGCTGCCCGGCATCGCGCAAAAGTTCCAGAACCTGTCCGGCCGAGTCCGGGTCCAGACTGCCCGTGGGCTCATCGGCCAGGATCAAGGCCGGATCGTGCAGAGTGGCGCGGGCCACCGCCACCCGTTGCATTTCGCCCCCCGAGAGCTCCCGCGGCCAGGCCTCCAGACGGTGATCGATGCCCAGGAAGCGGGCCAGTTTCCGCACCCGTTCCGGCAGGCCCTTGCGCGGTAGGGCATTGAGGCGCCAGGGCAGGGCGATGTTCTCCGCCACCGTGAGCTGCGGGATGAGGTGAAAGGCCTGAAAGATGAATCCCATCTGGCGGCGCCGCAGCAGGGTGCGGGCGTCGTCGTCGAGCGCGTCCAGATCCTGTCCGGCAAAGCAGAGGGTACCACCGTCCTTGCGATCCAGACCGGCGACGATGTGTAGGAGGGTACTCTTGCCAACCCCACTCTCGCCGAGGACAGCGACGAACTCACCGCGATGGAGCCCAAGGGCCACGGCCTCAAAGAGCCATCGGTCCGCTGCGTCCGGGACGCGCTTGCACACGCCCTCCATGGACAGAAGATGGGCTGCGTCAGCCACGGGAAGTCCGCCAGAGCATAGCCGTACACTAATGGATTTCGAGCCGCGCTGCCAGCTTCGGAGCGCCGCCCAGAAGCCCGTGCTGCGCGCCCATCAACAGCGCAGACAGAACCGCCAAAGACGTCGTCTGGACTTGCATCCGGACGGGCAGATGGTTACATTTCCGCACTTAAAGTGTGGTTTTCATGCGAATCCGGCATCACCACAATACTGAGGAGCCGTCTTGCCACCATTGCTACGCTCATGCTGAACGCGGATCTCGCCCCGGCGCTGGCTTTTCAAGAGCGCAGTCTTCAGGCCGTATCGCGCACCTTTGCCCTGACCATACCCCGTCTCCCCCAGGGATTGCGCGAGCCTGTGGGTAATGGTTATCTGCTGTGCCGCATCGCCGATACCATCGAGGACGACCCGGAGCTGTCCTGGAGCGAAAAGGCGCGTTGGCAGGAGGCCTTCGTCGCCGTGGTGCAGGGCAGGGCAGAGCCAGACGCCTTCGCCCGCGACTTTGCTGCCGTCCTCTCGCCGCAGATGCCGGCGGGTGAGCGTGAGCTCATTCGCAATACGCCCCTGGTCATCCAGGTGACCCGAAGCTTCAATGCGACCCAGCAGGAGGCCCTGGCTCGGTGTGTGGCCATCATGGGATCGGGCATGGCCAAATTTCAGGAACAGGCGTCGCGAGCAGGCCTTGCGGACCTTGCCGCCCTCGATTCCTACTGCTATGTCGTCGCCGGTGTCGTGGGCGAGATGCTGACCACGCTCTTCATCGATTACGAGCCGCGTCTCGTGGTGCGGGAGGCCGACATGCAGCGCCTTGCCGTGCGCTTCGGGCAAGGCTTGCAGATGACCAATATTCTCAAGGACTTCTGGACGGACTGGGAGCGCGGCGTGAACTGGTTGCCGCGCGACCTGCTCGCGCGGCACGGCGTCGACGTCGCTGCCCTGGCGCCCGGTCAGGACAATCCGGCCTTCCAGCACGCCCTCCTGGAGCTGGTCGCCATTGCCGGTCGGCATCTGGATGCTGCCCTGCGCTATACCTTGATGATTCCTCGGGAGCAGACCGGAATGCGGGATTTCTGTCTCTGGGCCATCGCCATGGCCGTACTGACCCTGCGCCGGATTGCCGCGCAGCCGGCTTTCCAACGAGCCGAGCAGGTCAAGATCAGTCGCGATAGTGTGCGTCGGGTGGTCTGGATGTCGCAATTGCTGCATCGCTCCGACGAACTCCTACGCCTGGCCTTCCGGGTCGGGGTCCGACCCTTGCCGCAGATAAATGGCGGGGTGCCGGCATGAATCCCGTCGTGCATAACCTGACGCGCCCCCACCGCAGCGCCGAGCCCAGGCCGAGCGCTCTGCAGCGCAGCATTGCCGCGGCCCAGGCAGCCTTGCTCCAGCACCAGGCCGCAGATGGGCATTGGTGTTTCGAGTTCGAAGCGGACTGCACCATCCCCGCCGAATACATCCTGATGATGCACTACATGGATGAGCGGGATGCCGCCCTGGAGGCGAAAATGGCCGCCTATCTGCGCCGCAAGCAGGAGAATCACGGCGGCTGGTCCCTCTACCACGGCGGACACTTCGACATGAGCGCGTCGGTGAAGGCCTACTTTGCCCTGAAGCTCGCCGGCGATGATCCCGAGGCGGCGCACATGCGTCGCGCACGTAGCGCCATTCTCGCCCACGGCGGCGCCGAGCGCGCCAATGTCTTCACCCGCATCACTCTGGCGCTTTTCGGGCAGGTACCGTGGCGTGCCGTGCCCTTCATCCCCGTGGAAATCCTGCTCTTTCCGCGCTGGTTTCCCATGCACATCTATAAGGTGGCATCGTGGTCGCGGACCGTGATGGTGCCCCTGTTCATCCTCTGCAGCCTCAAACCCCAGGCCAAGAATCCCTTGGGCGTGCATATCCGCGAACTCTTCACGCGGCCCCCCGAGGATATCGACGATTACTTTGCCCACGCCCTGCAAGGTTGGGTATCGCGGATCTTTCTCTGGTTCGACCGCCTCGGGCGCGCCTTGGAGTCCTGGATTCCCCAGGCTCTGCGACGCCGGGCAATCGCCCGGGCCGAGGCCTGGTTCATCGAGCGCCTCAACGGCGAAGATGGGCTCAATGGCATTTTTCCAGCCATGGTCAATGCCCACGAGGCCCTGGCACTCCTGGGCTACGCTGCCGAGCATCCCTATCGGCAGCAGACCCGTGCCGCCTTGACCAAGCTCGTGGTGGAGCGTGCCGGAGAGGCCTACTGTCAGCCCTGCGTATCGCCGGTCTGGGATACCTGCCTTGCCCTGCACGCACTCCTCGAGGCGGATGGCGATGTCAGCGAAGCGGCAAGGCGCAGCATGCAGTGGTTACTGGATCGGCAGATCACCGACGCCCCCGGTGACTGGCGTGAGCGCCGGCCGCACCTGGCCGGGGGCGGCTGGGCCTTTCAGTACGCCAATCCCTACTACCCGGATCTGGACGACACCGCCGCGGTGGCCTGGGCCCTGGCGCGCGCGCGCCGCCCGGAGGATCGTCCCGCCGTGGAGCGTGCCGCAAACTGGCTTGCCGGTATGCAGTCCCGCAATGGCGGTTTCGGCGCCTACGACGTGGACAACACCTATTACTACCTCAACGAAATTCCCTTCGCGGATCACAAGGCCTTGCTGGATCCGCCCACCGCCGACGTATCGGGACGGGTCCTCGCCTTCCTCGCCATTCTTGATCGGGAGCAGGACGCTCCGGTGCGCGCACGGCTCATCCAGTACCTTCTGCGCGAGCAGGAACCCTCGGGTGCCTGGTTTGGCCGCTGGGGCACCAACTACATTTACGGGACCTGGTCGGTACTCATGGGAATGGCCGAACTCCGAGATCCGGGCGCAGAGGTCCGCGATGCCATGGCCAGGGCGGCACACTGGCTGCGCTCGGTGCAGCAGGACGACGGCGGCTGGGGCGAGAGTAACGACAGCTATGCCGACCCGGGCCTCGCGGGTCTCGGGCAGGAGAGCACCGCGGCCCAGACCGCCTGGGCCTGCCTCGCCCTGATGGCGGCGGGGGATAGCGACAGCGAATCGCTGCGGCGCGGTATCCAATGGCTCCAGCGTCATCAGGAGCAGCCCGGCGACTGGCAGGATCCGTATTTCAATGCGCCGGGTTTCCCCCGAGTCTTTTACCTCACCTACCACGGCTACAAGATCTATTTCCCGCTCTGGGCCCTGGCGCGCTATCGCAACATCACGGAGCGGCATTGCGCCTAGGCATCGTTACGGCGCTATTTGCGGAGGCTCGCAGTCTGGGACTGAAAAAACCACGGCCGGGGCAAACGCACGCCCTGGGTGAGCATCTCCTAGTCCGCCTGTCGGGCATGGGTCCAGAGCGGGCGGCGCTGGCGGCGCGACAGTTGTTGGACGACGGTGCCCAGGCCTTGGTGTCCTTCGGTACCGCCGCTGCCCTGCAGCCCGAATTGCGCCCGGGTACCCTGTGTCTGCCCCATGAGGTGCTCTGGCAAGAACAGCGCTGGGCCGCCGACGAATCCCTGCGCAGCCGGCTCCTGGCCAAACTGCCGACGCAGCGGCGTTGGCAGGTCTGCGGTCGTCCACTCCTCACGGTCGGCGAGGCCTGCGTCGAACCGCAGGGCAAGGAGGCGCTGGGGCGAAGCCATGGAGCGGCGGCCCTGGACATGGAGAGTGGTGCCGTGGCGGCCGTGGCCACTGAGGCGCAACGCCCGTGGCTCGCCGTGCGCGCCATCCTCGACCCACTGCAGCGCCGTCTTCCCAAGGCTGCTTTGGGTGGCGTGGATGCCTTTGGTCGCCTGCAACCGCGCGTCTTTCTAGGACTGCTGTCCCGGCGGCCGCAGGATCTGCCGGTGCTGATGGTTCTTGGCCGGGATCTGGAGGCGGCGAGTACCAGTCTGCGGCGGGCGGCCGAGTGTCTGCATGCGGGGCTGGACGCATGAAAGTCCTGGTGACGGGGGCGTCCGGCTTCGTCGGTAGTGCCGTTCTGCGGCGCCTGCAGGCGGAAAATCTGGAGATCCGTCTGCTGTTGCGTAAACCCTCCAGCGTCCTTGAAAGGGACGATGTGGAGTTGTGCTACGGCGATCTGCTCGAACCGGCGAGCCTCGAGGCGGCCGTGCAGGGTTGTCAGGCAGTTTTTCACGTGGCCGCCGACTATCGACTCTGGGTACCGGACCCGGCGGCCATGATGCGCGCCAACGTCGACGGTACCGTTGCCCTCATGGAAGCAGCTCTGGCCGCCGGTGTCGAGCGTATCGTCTATACCAGCAGTGTTGCGGTACTGGGTTTCTATGGCGATGGTCGCCCCAGCGACGAGGCCGCCCCGTCTTCGTTGGACGACATGATCGGCAGCTACAAGCGCTCCAAGTTTCTTGCCGAGGAGGCCGTGCGCCAGATCCAGCAGCGGCACCAGGCCCCCATCGTCATCGTCAATCCCTCGACGCCCGTTGGCCCCGGCGATGTCAAACCAACCCCCACCGGACGCATGGTGCGGGATGCAGCGCTGGGACGTATGCCTGCCTACGTCGACACCGGTCTCAATATCGTTCACGTGGACGATGTGGCAGAGGGACACTGGCTGGCCTTCCAGCACGGACGACCGGGTGAACGCTACATCCTGGGGGGAGACAACCTGTCCCTGGCCGCCATCCTCACCCGCATCGCCGGGCTCACGGGTCGCCCCTCACCCCGTGTGCGTCTGCCGCGCAGCGCCCTGTACCCCGTCGCCTGGGCGGCGGAGGCCTGGGTGCGCGCCCGTGGCCGTGGCACACCCCTGGTGACGGTGGACGAGCTGCGCATGGCCGCCCATCGCATGTACTTCAGCTCCGCCAAGGCCGAAGCCGAACTCGGGTACCGCCACCGGCCGGCGGAAGAGGCTCTGCGCGACGCCGTGCGCTGGTTCTTGCAGACACCGGCCAGCTGAGCATGTCGGCCTGGGAAATCTGGCAGCTGCTCTGCGGGCTTCTGCTGGTGGCGAGTTTTGGTTACTGGGGCCTGGCCTGGCACTCCCTGCGACGCTGGCAGCCGCATCTGTTGGAGATGGACGACGGCAACGCACCGTCCGTGCCAGCCTGGCCCACCGTGAGTCTGCTCAAGCCCCTCCACGGTGCCGATCCCACACTGGCCGACCTCGTGCTGGCGGCTGCGCGGCAGAACTATCCCGACTACACCCTCATCTGTGGCGTACAGCAGGCCACGGATCCCGCCCTGCAGGTCCTGGAGGCGCTGCAGCGTCAGCACCCCCAGTTGCCCCTGCGCTGGCGCCTGCACGATTGCCGCCTGGGCAGCAATCCCAAGGTCAACAACCTCGCCGGAATGAGCGACCTCGGGCTTGCACCGGTCGTGGTGATCCAGGACGCCGACATCGCCGTAGGGCCCGACTATCTGCGCCGGGTCGTGGCCGCCCTGGAGGGTCCGCGGGTGGGGCTCGTGACCTGCCTCTATCGCCCGCGGCCGGACCGGCATTTCTGGTCTTCGGTGCTGGCAGCGCAGGTCCAGGAGCTTTTCCTTCCCTCGGTGCTCGTGGCCAATCGTCTCGGGCCGACCATCTATTGTGCCGGCGCCACCATGGCCCTGCGCCGCGACATGCTGGAGCTCTGCGGAGGCTGGCGGGCCATTGCCGACAGTCTTGCCGACGACTATGCCCTGGGAGCCCGCGTTCGAGCCCACGGCAAGGAGATCGCGCTGTCGAATTATGTGGTGGATACCCAGGTGATGGAAGCCGGTTTTCGCGCGTTCCATCGCCACGCCCTGCGCTGGGCGCGCACCACCCGTTCGGTACAGCCTTTGGGGCACGCTTTTTCTTTCCTGAGCTACCCCTTGCCTTTGACCATGATCCTCGCGCCCTGGCTCGGCTGGGGCGGCTGGATCCTCATCCCTGTGGTTCTCACGCTGAGGCTCGTGTACCATAGGGCGATTGCGAAGCTGCTCAAAAATCCCTTGCCGCCTGCGGCGGTACTGCTCGGCGACCTGCTCGCCCTGTGGATCTGGGCTGTGGCCTGGGTTTCACGTCGGGTATACTGGCAGGGGAGTGACTATGCCTACGACAGCCACGGTCGCATGCGTGGCGGAGACGGAGTGCAACGATGACCATGAAGACCTTGTTTTTGCAGGCGCCATCCTTTGAAGGCTTCGATGGTGGCGCGGGCTCGCGCTACCAAGCCAAGCGGGAGATCCGCTCGTTCTGGTTCCCCACCTGGTTGGCGCAGCCGGCGGCGATGATTCCCGGAAGCCGTCTGCTGGACGCTCCGCCTGCCGACGTCACGGTGGAAGAAACCCTCCGGGTAGCCAAGGATTACGAACTCTGCATCATCCACACCAGTACCCCTTCCTTCCCCTCGGATCTGCGCATGGCCGAGACCCTGAAGGCGCATTACCCCCAGATGCAGATCGGTCTGGTGGGTGCGAAGGTGGCGGTGGAGCCGGAAACCTCCCTGCAGGCCTCGCCCGCCATCGATTTCGTCGCCCGTGAAGAGTTCGACTACACCCTGAAGGAAATTGCCGAAGGGCGTCCCCTGGCGGAGGTGGACGGCATTCACTACCGCGACGCCGACGGCCGCATACATGGCAATCCTGACCGCGCCATGATCGAAGACATGGACGCTCTGCCCTTTGTGTCCGAGGTCTACAAGCGCGATCTGCGCATCGAGGACTACTTCATCGGCTATCTCAAGCACCCCTATGTCTCCTTCTACACGGGACGGGGTTGCCGCTCCCAGTGCACCTTCTGCCTCTGGCCGCAGACCGTGGGCGGGCACCGCTATCGTACCCGCAGTGCCGCCAACGTCCTGGAAGAAGTGCGCTATATCCAGAAGCAGTTCCCGCAGGTGCAGGAGATCTTCTTCGACGACGATACCTTTACCGACGACCGGCCGCGCGCAGAGGAAATAGCCCGTGGCCTGGGCAAGCTCGGGGTGACCTGGTCCTGCAATGCCAAGGCCAATGTACCCTATGAGACCCTCAAGGTCCTGCGCGACAACGGCTTGCGCCTGCTCTTGGTGGGCTACGAGTCCGGAGATCAGCAGATCCTCAACAACATCAAGAAAGGGCTGAAGGTGGAGGCGGCACGCAAGTTCACCAAGGATTGCCACGAGCTCGGCATTACCATCCACGGTACCTTCATCCTCGGCCTGCCGGGCGAAACCCGGGAAACGATCCAGAAAACCATCAATTTCGCCAAAGAAATCAATCCCCACACCATCCAGGTGTCGCTGGCAGCCCCCTATCCCGGAACCTACCTCTACAACCAGGCCAAGCGGGAGGGCTGGCTCACGGATGAGGATGAGGCGCACCTCGTCAACGATCGTGGGGTGCAGATCAGCCCCATGAGCTACCCGCATCTGAATCACACGGAAATCTTCGATTCGGTGGAGGTGATGTACAAGCGCTTCTACTTCCGTGCCGGCAAGATAGCCGAAATCACCGGTGAAATGCTGCGCAGCTCACAGATGATGAAACGGCGTCTGCGAGAGGGCGTCGAGTTCGTGCGTTTTCTGCGCCAGCGCCACGGTTGAGTGCCGCAGACCTCGCCCCGCGGCGTATCGTATTCAATGCCGACGACTTTGGTCTGGACGTTGCCGTCAATGAAGCGGTGGAGTCGGCATTCCGGAATGGCCTGCTCACCAGCGCCAGTCTGATGGTGTCGGCGCCTGCGGCCGCCGATGCCGTGGCCCGGGCGCGGGCGCTTCCGGGCCTTGGGGTTGGATTGCACCTGACCCTAGTGGACGGTACCCCAACCCTTCCCGCGGACCAGATTCCGGACCTGGTAGACGACCAGGGCCGTTTTGCCGCCGATCTCTGGCGCCGCGGTTTTCGTTATTTCTTCCTGGCACGCGTGCGTCGGCAACTTGCGGCGGAGATCCGGGCGCAGTTCGAGGCCTTTGCGGCAACGGGGCTGTCCCTGGATCACGCCAACGCCCACAAGCACCTGCACGTTCACCCCACCGTACTGCGCCTGCTGTTGGATATTGGCAAGGACTACGGGCTGGGCTGGGTGCGGCTGCCCTGGGAGCCGCTCCAGCTGAAACGTTGTATGGAAAAGCTGTCCTGGCAGGACAGCGTGGGCGCGTTGCTGCTCAGTCCCTGGGTGGGCCGTATGAAACGCCGGATTCGCGCTGCCGGCATGGCGTGTAACGACATTCTGGTGGGACTGCAGGCCACCGGGCGTATGGACAGCATGGCCTTGTCCCGGGCCCTGCACTGTTTACCCCATGGCGTCCTGGCGGAAGTCTATTTCCATCCCGCCAGTCGCCAGACGCCGCTACTGCGACAGTTGATGCCCCAATATCGCCCAGTGGCCGAGTGGCAATCCCTGTTGAATCCGGACCTTGCGAGCTATGTACGCGAGGCCTGTTTCGTGTGCGGGAGCTTCCGTGATTTTTCCGGCAGCCGATAGAGTGCTCGCGGGTCTGGGCAGGACCTACGTCCGTCTGCTGATGGCGGTTGTGGACGGATGCGTGCGTTTTTCCCGCGTCGTCCTGCTGTTTTTTCTGGTGGCCTTGGTGGCGTCGGTGTACTACGTGGTCGGTCATTTTGCCATCAACACCGATACCAGCGATGCACTGTCCCGCGATCTGCCGTTTCAGCAGCGCGAAGCGGCCTACAAAAAAGCCTTTCCGCAAGATCGCGACAGTATCGTGGTGGTCTTGCAAGGGCAGAATCGAAGCACCACGGATGGGGCGGTGGACCGCCTCCAAGCCTGGCTGCGCTCCCATCCCGAGACCTTCCCGCAGGTGTACGTGCCGGGGGGTGGATCCTTTTTCCAACGCAATGGTCTGCTCTATCTGCCGACGGCAAAGGTAGAGGAATTCGCCAAGCGTATCACCGACGCCCAGCCGCTCATCGCGCGCCTGTCGGCGGATCCCGGTATCGGTGGTCTCAGCAAGCTCCTCACCGAGGCGATAGATCATGAGCTTTCCGGTGGCAGTTCCCTGAGTGGTCTGACCAAAGTCTACGACGCCTTGAACGATGCCATCGTCGCCAACCTGCAGAACAAGCCCTACACCGTGTCCTGGGCCGAGCTCATGGGGGGCAGTCTGAACGATCTTGGACCGCGCAAACGCTTCGTCGTCGTTGAGCCACGGATGAACTTCCACGCTCTGGAGCCGGCTGCAGCCGCCATCCAGCGCTTGCAGGCGGGCCTCAAATCCCTGCATTTGGATCCGGAGCACGGCGTACAGGTTGGGATCACGGGCTCCGCCGTGCTCGACGCCGAACAGTTGCAGACCGTCAGCCACGGCGCTGCCTACTCGCTGATCCTGACCCTGATCCTCGAGATCCTCCTGGTCAGCATCGCCCTACGCTCGGCACGCCTGGTGACTGCGGTATTCGTGAGTCTGATCAGCGGGATCGCGTTCACGACGGCTTGGGCACTCTTTTTCATCGGTCCCTTCAATCTGATATCCGTCGCCTTTGCCATACTGTTCGTCGGCTTGGGGGTGGACTTCGGTATTCAGCTGTGCATGCGCTACCGCGAAGAGCTCTTCAATGGCGCGCCCCATCGTGAAGCCATGGAGCGCGTAACCCGCGGTATCGGCGGTGCTCTGACGCTGGCGGCGGTGGCCGCGGCCCTGAGCTTCTTTGCCTTTGTGCCCACGACCTACGCCGGCATCGTCGATCTCGGTCTCGTTTCCGGGGCCAGCATGCTCATTGCCCTGATCCTCACCCTGACCATGGTTCCGGCCATTCTCACGGTCTGGCCCATATCGTCCCAGTCTCTGCGGCGTGTCACCTACCCCCACTTTCAGAAGGTACCGACCCTCGCCCGTCATCCCATACACCGTTACGCCTACTGGGTCCTGACAGGCGTCGCCTTGTTGGCCCTCGCCGCCATCCCCGCAGCCCTGCGGGTATCTTTTGATTTCAACCCATTGCATATGATCGACCAAAAGGCGGAAGGGGTGCGAGTATTCGAGTCCCTGCTGGCCGATCCCGATACTGCTCCCTATCGGATCGAGGTGCTGCGCCCGAATATCGCCAGTGCCGTGGAAACCGCCAGGCAGCTGGACAAGCTACCCACCGTCGCGCGTACGGTCACCATCGACAGCTACATCCCCAAGGATCAGCAGGCCAAGCTTGCGATCCTGCAGAACCTGCAGATTCTCGTGCCGCCCTTTTCGCTGCTGATGCCCGCCACATTGACACCACCGGACGACTCGAAAAGTCTTGCGGATCTACAGAAGCTGCAAGGGAAACTACAGGAACTCATCGCGAGGCGGACGGCAGTATCGGCGGGGTCGGCGCCGCCCTCCGCTGAACTGCTTGCCGCACAGCGCTTGTCTGCAAGCCTCGCGCGTTTTCTGCCCGTTGCCCGCAAGGATCCCGCCCGCCTCCAAAGTCTGCAGGAGAGTGCGTTGGGGACTCTACCCAGCGAGCTGAAAAAGTTGGGAGAGGCACTCATGGCGTCGCCGGTGACCTTGAACACGCTGCCCGAGGACCTGCGGGAGCGTTACCTCGACGCCCGTGGACAGGCGCGGGTCGAGGTCTTCCCCAAGGAAAATCTCGTCAGTAACCGCAAGATGCTGGATTTCGTGCGTTCGGTGCAGCGGGTGGTGCCGGATGCCGTGGGCACACCGGTGATGCTCATAGAGGGCGGTGAGGCGGTGCTCTCGGCCTTTCGTCAGGCTACCTTCACGGCACTCATCGGCATTGCCCTGTTGCTGCTGGTGTCCCTGCGGCGCTATCGCGATGTGCTCCTCGTCATGCTTCCGCTGATGCTGGCGGCACTTTTCACGGTTGCGACCATGTCCCTGCTGGGGCTGAGCTTCAACCTCGGGAATATCATCGTCCTACCCCTGCTCATCGGCCTCGGCGTTGCCTTTGCCATCTATCTCGTGCTGCGCTGGCGCAGTGGAGTGGACGTTGCCCATCTGCTGCAGACCTCGACGCCCATGGCGGTATTCTTCAGCGGTCTGACCACCTTGAGTGCCTTTGGTAGTCTTGCCGTCTCCAGTGATCCTGGCATGGCCAGTCTCGGCAAAGCCCTGAGTCTGGCTTTGGCCATGGTTTTACTGTCCATTTTGCTGATCCTGCCGGCCCTGCTGCTGATCTTTACCCATTCGCCACAGGAAGAGGGTATGGCGGCGGACGAGGGGAGTTGAGCCCGTGCCCCGCGGGAAAATCCTGACGCTGCTGAGCTTCCTGGCGGGGCTCGGATTGACCGTTTATCTGGTGCGGGCCGAGGGCTGGCACGAGATCCTTGCCTTGCTGCGCGGAGCTGGCTGGCCCTTGCTCTTGCTACCCCTGGCGCACATCGTGCCCATCTTTCTCGATGCCATCAGTTGGCGCTGGCTCCTGGATCGCCCGCGGCGGGTATCCCTACTTTTCTTGACCTGGCTCGCACTGCTGCGGGAGGCCGTCAACGCGCTGTTGCCCGTCGCCCGCATTGGCGGAGAGGTGGTGGGCGTGCGTCTGCTCGGTAAAGCCGGCGTCCCTTTGTATACCGCGGCGGCTAGCGTGCTGGTGGAGGTAAGTCTGACACTGGCCAGCCAACTGGTTTTTACCTTGGCTGGTCTGATCATTCTCCTCGCGACCATCGCCGATCGCCAGATCGTCGAGTACACCTTGGTTTTCCTGCTCGCGGCCTTTCCGGCGGTGGCGGTTTTTTTCTGGCTGCAAAGCCGTGGGCGGCTCTTTGCCCGTCTGCAGAGTCTGTCCCATCGCTTTCTTGGAGCCGGGGAGTGGCTCGCGCGCGTGGTCGATCTCGCACATCTGGATCACGAGATTCAGCGTATCTACGGTAGGAATTGGGCGCTGTTGTGGGCCAATTTTTGGCAATTGGCGGGGCTTTTCGCCGGTGCCGTGGAGGTTTGGCTGACCTTCTGGCTGCTGGGGCACCCCATCCCCCTGTGGTCTGCGGTGCTACTGGAAAGCCTCGGACAGGCCCTGCGCAGCGCCGCATTTTTCGTGCCGGGGGGTCTTGGGGTACAGGAGGGCGGTTTCCTCCTGCTGGGCGCGGCGGTGGGTATCGGCCCCGATCTGGCCTTGGCCTTTTCCCTTGCCAGACGTCTGCGCGAGCTGCTCCTGGGTGTGCCATTGCTGGGTTCTTGGTATATTTACGAAGACCAGCGATGGCAGCAAAGATGGCGTAGACAGGAAGCTTCGAGGGAGGGTGCGATATGACGGCAGCGTCGGCCGAGATGACTCCTAAGAGTCACAAGGATCTTTTTTGCCGATTCTTTCACGACACACACATCGAGTTTGACCCGCGGCAGATTGCGTGGCCAAAGCTGGATCCCGAAGCGGAGCAGCGTCTGAAATCCTTGCCCTTCTGGGGAGAGGCCGTCGCCACGGAGAGCGTCACCGCCCGCATGGTGCAGCACATGGCCGACTGCGAGAAGGATCCCGTGGTCAAGGCGGCCGTGGCCCTGGATGGCTTTGAGGAGCGGCGCCATGCCGAGTTGCTCAGCGCCTTGATGGAACACTACGGCATCACCATCCCGCCCCTCCCGACACCCCCTGCCATCCGCGACCCCTACTGGGAGTTCCTCTACACGGGTTACGGGGAGTGTCTGGACTCGTATTTCGCCTTTGGCCTCTTTGCTGCCGCCAAGAAATCGGGTTTTTTCCCTGAGGAACTCGTGAAGATCTTCGATCCCATCATGCAGGAAGAGGCGCGCCACATCCTCTTTTTCGTCAACTGGCTTGCCTGGTATCGTCGCCAGTTGCCTTGGTATCGTCGTGTTCTACTGGAGTTCCAGCGCATTCAGGTAATCGCTCTGCAGGCCTGGGCGCGCATTCAGACGGCGCGCGGACTGGGCGGCCGAGAATCCGCCGAGAACTTCACCCTCACGGGCCATGAGGAGGTCAGTCAGGACATGAGTCTCGCGGAGCTTCTGGCCTTATGCCGCCAGGAAAACGAGCGGCGTTTCAGTTACTACGACAAGCGCCTGCTGCGGCCAAAGCTGGCGCCCCGGATAGCGAATTTTCTTTTCTTCTTTCTGGCGCGGCGCAAGGCAGCCTGAGGGACTGACCGCATGGTCGACATACGATTCGGTATGTTATAGTTTTGGCCGTTGAGCCGCAGTGCTTCGGATAGGAGAGGCAAGAATGGGTGTTCCCTTGGTGCAAAGCTATCGGGTCGGTCGGTACATTCTCGCGCAGAAGCTGCGCCGGCGCCGTCGCTATCCCTTGGTGCTCATGCTCGAGCCCCTGTTCCGTTGCAACCTGGCCTGCGCTGGCTGCGGCAAGATCGATTATCCCGATGAGACCCTGGACAAGCGCTTGTCCGTGGACGAGTGCATCGGTGCCGCTGAAGAATGCGGTGCGCCCATCGTCTCCATCGCCGGGGGAGAACCGCTCATTCACAAGGAGATGCCCGCCATAGTCCAGGGCCTCATCCAGCGCAAGCGTTTCGTCTATCTGTGCACCAACGCCTTGCTGCTGAAAAAGCGGATGGACGACTATAAGCCCTCGCCCTATCTCACCTTCTCGGTACACCTGGACGGTAACGAGCATCGCCACGACACGTCCGTCTGTCAGCCGGGAACCTACCAGCGGGCCACGGATGCGATCCGCGAGGCGGTGGCTCGAGGTTTCCGTGTTACGGTCAATTGCACCCTGTTCCAAGGTGAGCAAGCCGAAGAGATCGCGGCCTTTCTCGACGATTGCAAGGCCTTGGGGGTCGAGGGCGTGACCATTTCCCCCGGCTTCAATTACGAGCGGGCGCCGCAGCAGGAAGTGTTCATGAAGCGGCAGGCGTCGCGGCAACTCTTCCGTGATCTTTTCCGCATCGGCAAGGAGCGCAAGGCGGGTTGGAAGTTCAACCAGTCCAGCCTGTTTCTGGATTTTCTGGCGGGCAATCAAAACTATCAATGCACACCCTGGGGCAACCCTACCCGTAATATCTTCGGTTGGCAGAAGCCCTGCTATCTGCTGGTGTCCGAAGGGTATGCCCAAAGTTTTCAGGAACTCATGGAGACGACCCCCTGGGACAGGTATGGGTTGGGACGTAACAGCAAATGCGACCAGTGTCAGGTGCATTCGGGTTTCGAGCCCACGGCGGTGAACGATACCTTCGCCCATCCTCTGAAGGCGCTCAAGGTAGCCTTGTTCGGTCCGCGTACCAGTGGGCCCATGGCGCCGGACATGCCCAGCAGCCCTCCCAGTGCATCGGCCAGTCATCCCGTGTTTCCCCTGCGCGTGGAACGCTAGACGGGGGATTTTCTTTGGCATTCACGTGAGTGCGTGCAGGAGTAAAGTAATGCAGCGGAAGCGTTTGCCTTTGTTGTTTGGGGTCACCGCGGTAGTCCTGGGAGTTTACGCTCCCATGGGGGTGGCCGCAGGTGCCGTCCCGGCCAAGGCGACGGCCGAGACGGCATCGGAAAAGCCGGCCTTGGGCTCGCCCGATGGGGCCATCGAGAGTCTCGATGCGGCACTGCTCAAATCCATGGAGCTCGGAAAGTCCGCCGGCTACTCCCGGCGCTATCGGGTGGTCGCGCCCGTGGTTTCGCGGGTCTTCAATTTCGAGCGCATTGCCGAACTGACCCTGGGTCCGGATTGGCAGAAGCTCAGCGCCGCGCAGCAGAAAACCTTCGTCGAGGTTCTGAGGGAATACACCATAGCCACCTACGCGGGACGCTTCGACAGTTATGCGGGCGAGCACTTTGCCATCGTCCAGACGCAGACGTTCCAGCCTGGTACTGAGGGCGTTTATGCGACCCTGACGGAGCACGATGGCAAGGTGCACCGTTTCGATTACCTGTTGCAGAAAGAGGGGGACGATTGGCGTATCGTCAATGTGGTTGCCGATGGTGTCAGTGATCTTGCCCTGAAAAGGGCGGAGTACACCGAGACCCTGCGTAAAAAGGGTTTCGACGCCCTCATTCAGCATCTCAAGAAACAAATCCAGGCCTATCGCGATGGAGATAAGCAATGAAAGGTTGGCGCGCATGCCTGGGGTCCGTCGTCGTCGCTGCGGCGCTGAGCGGGTGTGCGACCACAGGGGGACCGAAGACCGTTGCCCAGCAGGGTCCGGATGATCCCCTGCAAGCGGTGAACCGGCCCATCTTCCACTTCAACATGGGCCTGTACGATTACGTTCTGAAGCCGGTGGCTCGGGGCTACAGGGCAGTGACTCCCGGCTTTTTTCGGCAGGGGGTGAGCAATGTCTTCGCCAACGCCGATACGCCTTACATTTTTGTCAACGATTTCCTCCAAGGTCGTGTGCAGATGGGAATGGAAGACCTGAGCAGGTTTCTCGTCAACACGATTTTTGGTCTCGGTGGTCTGTTCGATGTGGCAAACAAGCTCGATCTGCCCAAGCACGAGAACAGCCTGGGCGTGACCCTGGGGGTCTGGGGTGTGCCTCAGGGGCCGTACCTCGTTCTGCCCTTCTATGGTCCAAGTTCCCTGCGCAGTTTGCCGGGTCTCGCTCTGGCCATCTTTACGGGACCAACCTATTACGTTTCCAGCAGTAATGCCCAGTATGCCCTGACCGGCATGGGGATCATCAATACCGGTTATGTCAATGAGCCGAAGATCCGTATGGTCCAGGAAGCCGTCAATCCCTATGTCTTCATGCGTAATGCCTGGGAGCAGCACGAGCAGTACCTCATCGATGGCGGCAAGGTGACTTCCTCCCAACTCTTGCAGGGATTGGATCTGCCGCCTCCATCCGAACCCGCGGCGCCGTCACGGTCGACGGCCGATCGACCCTAGAATCTGCACAGGCAGGAGCAGGAAATGGCTTTCACGATCGATACGGTAAAGCGCACCGCCAGTCTTGCGCGTCTGGCCTTGCCTGAGACCGAGCTCGAGCAGGTCGCGGAGCAGCTGGAGGGTATTCTCGTCCTCATCGAAAAACTGAGCGCAGTGTCCACCGAGGGCGTGGAGATCATGGCGCATCCCCTGGAGATGCAGCAGCCACTGCGTGAGGACCGTGCCCACGAACGCGACCTTGCAGGTCGAGATGCCAACCTGAAGAATGCGCCGCAGAGTGCCGACGGCCTGTTTCTGGTTCCCAAAGTCATTGAATAACGGAATAGGAGTCTGTGTGGAACTCCACGATCATGGTCTTGCCGACCTGCGCCGCCTGCTGCAACGAAAGGAAATTTCCGCCGTTGAGCTGACCACGGTTTTTTTGCAGCGCATCCAATCCCTCGACTCCCAGCTGCAGAGTTTCATTACCCTGAACGAGGAAGGCGCTCTTGCCAGCGCACGCCGTGCCGACGAGCAGCGGGCGGCGGGCTCCGTCGCTCCCTTGCTGGGTCTACCCATTGCCCACAAGGATATTTTCTCCACCCGTGGACTGCGCACCACGTGCGGTTCACGCATGCTCGAGAACTACGTCCCTCCCTTTGACGCCACCGTGGTGGAACGTCTGGAGCAGGCGGGTACCGTGGTGCTGGGCAAGCTCAACATGGACGAGTTCGCCATGGGCTCCTCCAACGAGACTAGCCATTACGGTGCCGTGCGCAATCCGTGGGATACCCGGCTGGTTCCTGGCGGCTCCTCGGGTGGCTCGGCGGCGGCGGTGGCAGCGGGTCTGGCGCCGGCGGCAACGGGTACCGACACCGGCGGTTCCATCCGCCAGCCGGCGGCCTTTTGCGGTATCACGGGCCTGAAGCCTACCTACGGCCGGGTGTCCCGCTATGGCATGATCGCCTTTGCCTCCAGCCTCGATCAGGCCGGTCCCATGGCCCGTAGTGCCGAGGATTGTGCGCTGCTCATGGATGCCATGGCGGGACACGATCCCCGGGATTCCACCAGCCACCCCCGTGCAGCGGGAGAGTTTTCCGCAGGCCTCCAGCGCCCGGTGCAGGGCCTGCGCATCGGTGTGGCGGAGGAGTTTTTTATCGACGGTCTCGACACCCAGGTGGCCGATCTGGTCCGCGCGGCCATCGCTCAGCTTGAGGACATGGGGGCGCGAATCGTCCCCATCCACCTCCCGCACAACGCGGTGGCCGTAAGCGCCTACTACGTGCTGGCGCCGGCGGAGGCCTCCAGTAATCTCGCCCGCTTCGATGGTGTGCGTTACGGCCACCGCAGCCGGGACGTGGACAATCTCCAGGAGTTGTACCTGCAATCGCGCTTCGAGGGTTTCGGCGCAGAGGTACGTCGTCGCATCCTCATCGGTACCTATGTGCTGTCGGCCGGTTATTACGATGCCTACTATCTCAAGGCCCAGAAAGTACGTAGCCTCATACGCGAGGACTTTCGTCGGGCCTTCGCCGAGGTGGACCTCATCGCCGGGCCCACCACACCCACGGCGGCTTTTGCCCTGGGTGCCAAGCGGGAAGACCCCGTCTCCATGTATCTGGCGGATATCTACACCATTGCGGTAAACCTGGCGGGCATTCCCGCACTCAATCTACCTTGCGGCTTCACCCGTGAAGGCTTGCCCGTGGGCATGCAGCTCATGGGAAATTACTTTGCCGACGAATTGCTTCTGGCCGTGGGCCACGCTTATCAGCAGTCCACGTCGTGGCATCGTCAGCGTCCGAATCTGGCGGAGGTGCAGAGGTGAGTTGGGAGGTCGTCATTGGTCTCGAGGTACACGTACAGCTCAACACGCAGAGCAAGATATTCTGCAACTGTCCCACCCGCTATGGTGCAGAACCCAATCGGCACACTTGTCCCGTCTGCCTGGCACTACCTGGGGCACTACCGGTCCTCAATGCCGCAGCCGTGGACAAGGCCATCGCCTTTGGCCTGGCTGTGGGCGCAGAAATACATCAGCGCAGCGTCTTTGCCCGTAAGAATTATTTCTATCCCGATCTACCCAAGGGCTATCAGATCAGTCAGTATGAGATTCCCATTGTCGGTCGCGGCCAGTTGGCCCTGACCTTGGCCGATGGCACGGAAAAGATCGTCGGTATCACCCGCGCACATCTGGAAGAAGACGCCGGCAAGTCCCTGCACGAGGCGTTCTCGGCGGAAACCGGTATCGACCTCAATCGTGCCGGCACGCCGCTTCTGGAAATCGTGTCCGAACCGGATATGCGCTCGCCGGCGGAAGCGGTGGCCTACCTCAAGAAACTGCACGCCCTGGTCCGCTATCTGGATATCTCCGATGGCAATATGCAGGAGGGCTCCTTTCGCTGCGACGCCAACGTCTCCCTGCGCCGCCCGGGCGAGCCCTTTGGTACCCGCGCCGAAATCAAGAACCTCAATTCCTTTCGCTTCCTTGAAAAAGCCATCGAGTACGAGATGGAACGCCAGCAGGATCTGCTCGAATCCGGCGCCGAGGTGGTTCAGGAAACGCGCCTGTTCGACGCCAATAAGGGTGAGACGCGCTCCATGCGCAGCAAGGAAGAGGCCAACGACTACCGCTATTTCCCCGATCCGGATCTCCTCCCATTGGTGCTCGAGCCGGCGCAAATCGAGGCCGTGCGTGCCTCCTTGCCGGAGCTACCGGACGCGCGGAAACGGCGCTTCATGGAGCAGTATGCGCTGCCTGCCTACGACGCTGGCGTGCTCACCAGCAGTCGCGCCCTGGCCGATTACTACGAGGTCGTCGCCGAGGGTGTGGATGCAAAGCTCGCGGCCAACTGGATCATGGGTGACCTGTTGGGCGCCTTGAACCGCAGTAATGGAGAAATCGAATCCTGTCCGGTGCCGGCAGAGCAGATGCGCAGGTTATTGCAGCGCATCGAGGATCAGACCATCTCCGGGAAGATTGCCAAGGATGTTTTCGAAGTACTCTTCGAGAAGGGTGAGGATGTCGACACCATCATCGAGCGCAAGGGGCTGCGCCAGATTACCGACGTCGAGGCAATCACCAAGCTCATCGATGCGGTCTTGGCCAAGAATCCGGGGCAGGTGGCCGATTATCGGTCGGGTAAGGAAAAGCTGTTTGGCTTCTTTGTGGGACAGGTCATGAAAGCGTCCCAGGGCAAGGCAAATCCGGAGCAGCTCAATCGCCTGTTACGAGAACGGCTGGACAACCCGTCCTGAATCGTAGGCGAGCCTCCGCCACCCGCTCCAGAGCGAGGATTGCTCTGGGGCGGGGCGGCGTCTATCCTTAGGATGCGGGCGGTACAGTCGCCGGTGTCTCGGCGACGAGCTTGAGGAATTCCGCGAAGGGCCCCATGTTTTCCATGGCTTCCATCTTCGGTCCCTTGAAATTGAGCCGACCAAACATCATGGCCATCATGGGTGAGCCCATGTGATACCAATCGTGGGTGGTGGCCCACATTTTGTAGTCGTAATTGTAGTTCAGTTTCTTGACTTTGACGGCGCCGCCGTAAATACACATGGCTTTGCCATCCTTAGGAGCGATCTCCAACTGGACAGGTTCTACGCCTTTCAAGCTGGAGTCTGAAATCTCCATGACTTTGTAGCCCTGCTTTCCGTCGTTCTTGATCCAGGCGCCGGCTAGCTTTTCCGTGAGGGTCGCGTTTCCGTTCCATGCCGTGCACAGATCCTTGGCCCAGCCCGGAGACATGAATTCTGGGGCGTCACTGGCGCAAGCGGCGGTGGACGCTGCCATTCCCAATCCCAATAGTGCCAGGCACACGGTTCTTTTGATCATCGATGCTCTCCTTTCTCTATCCCGCAGAATTGCGGGCTTTCTCATAAAGCCCACCTCAGTATATTGGTCCACGGGCCGATCTCCTAGCAAGGGCTTTTGATCCGGGAATAAATTTCAAAGAGATATAACATCATAATATAACCAGATACCATAAAATGTCGCGCGCAGTGTCGGGTTGGCCGACGGTTGCGCCGTACATGCCATCGACTGCAGTGACCGGGAAGACGTTTTCCGTTACCTGGACTTTGGATTTTTAGGGCTTTGCATTAGACTAGTCAAGCCACGGAGGTGTGGCAGAGTGGTTGAATGCACCGGTCTTGAGGCATCGAGCCCACCACGGGAAACCATGGTGGTGACAGGAATCAAATTCGGCGAAGCCCCTGGGCTATAGTCCCGAGGTAATGCCGAGCCAAGCTGGAGCAATCCAGAAGGTGTAGAGATCAGACGGTTCCCACCTAAGGCCCCAGCGGGCTAGGGTGAAGGCATGATCCAGACTCCAAAGACCCAAAGGGTTGGTGGCGAAAGCCATAGTGGGTACGGAAAACCGGCAGGGGTTCACGCCCCTCGTGAGTTCGAATCTCACCGCCTCCGCCATACACAGGCGTCCGATGGGCATGGCGGTAATACCACGCCAGATAGCTTTGTGTCCCACCCGATAACCTGCGGTATCTGCGTGCATCGCCTAGGATGAGCACTCAGCGGGTCGCTGCGCTGAGGGGACAATGACGTAACCCACACCAGTTTGGGTTCTGCCGCTGTCTGCCGGTTACTGGAGGGAAGCCGCGGCGTCGTGCCCAGCCCAGCGGCGGGATCAGGACGCTCGCTGTGACCTTTTAGCGCGGTATACTGCGCCTTTTCCGTACTTCTACGGTGACTTTCCTGCTCTCCGCAGCTGCAGGACGCTGGGACACCGCACTGGTCGGACTGTCCTCGGGTATGTCGAGGTCCTTGGGGTACCAAAACTGCGGTTTGCCTGCGGGAGAAGTAGACGATGGAGCCGTCGAGTGCTCTTGCTGCGGCACTCCCTCCTGGTGGTCGCGATTCCTTTTGCGTTCCGGGGTGATTCCATACTGCGGTGCGACGATGGGCATAACGCTCCCTGACAATGCCAGGACGGGTGAGTCTTACTGCTAAACCCCCCCGAACTTCTGACCAAAAGCCCTGGGTGTGTGCGTCATTACCCAATGACGGACACCCAGCACCCTAACCTAGTGCCGTTAGGATATCAGAAAATCCTACTCCTAGGCAAAGCCTTACGGGCTGACCGAGGAGGGCGCCCACGCTGAGAGGAGCGGCCTAGGGTGAGACTCTGCTGCCACAGAGGCAAAGCGAGGAACTCGTTCATCGGGGGGGGGGCGCAAAGCGTACTCGAGTGCTCCTCGCCTCCACTGTGGCTGAGCCGTTGATCTCGCGGGCGGCTATCCGTCTGGGAATAGTTCCGCCTGATATCTATAACATAATAACATAATAATATTTCAAGTTGTTTGTAATTGTGTATTTTATTGGAGCAATCGTCTCAATAAGAAAATTCATCTGTGATTACTCATTCTAGTAAGCTATACATTGGATCGTAGTGATCTGAACTACCGGGTCAAACCGTGGGCCGGCACAGCGCGATGCTTCAAATGGCTCAGACGTCGAAAGTTAAGGAGTGCGATGCCATGCGTGAACCCTCGGTCAAAGCGGGGCCCAGCATCTACGCAACGTCCGGAAGTCTGGGGCAAGACCGATAGCCCTTGATTCTGGTGGACTCGGCACTCCTTATCCAAGCGGAATCGGTTGTCCTGATTCTTGGGAGGCTGGCTACAAATTGGAGTTTCTTGGAATGACCAAAAAAACATGGTCCCGGATGGGACGTTATGCCGCAATACTGCTGACAACACTGCTACTGGGTGGCTGCGCGCGCCATTCACCCTGGTGGATTTTTGATCCGAAGGGGGTAGGTGCGCACGCCAGTTACGATTACATGATGATCGACGTTGCTGTGATGTTAAGCATCGTTGGTCTCACTGCCATCATGATTGTCTGGTTCATGATCCGTTATCGCAAGGGTGGAGGTGGAGGCAAATACGATGGCAAGTGGAGCCACTCCATGACCATTGAGTTCTTCACCTGGGGCATTCCCATTGTCGCCGTCGCCTTTCTCTCCTGGGCGGTCGCCGTCAACGGTAGCTTTGCGCTCAATCCGTATAACCCCACGGTCATTACCCACACCATGAAGCCCAAAGGTGACCCCATCGATGTCGACGTGATTGCGACGGATTGGCAATGGCTGTTTATCTATCCGCAATTTCACCACATCGCCGTAGCCAACGAGTTGGTGGTGCCAGCTCATACTCCGGTCTTTTTCAAGTTGACGTCGACGGCAGTCACTACCGACTTTTTTGTCCCACAGCTGGTTGGGATGATTGATGTCATGCCGGGTATGCGTACCAAGGATGCCATGGAGGTACCCCAAACAGGGGTCTATCAGGGCATAGCCGCAGATTATTGCGGCGCCGGTACGTCCTGGATGCTGTTCAAAACCCGGGTAGTGAGTATGCGGCAATTTCACCAGTGGGTTGACATGGCCGAGCAGCAACCAAGCACCATGAACTACCATCAGTTCAATGAATTTGCCCGACCCTACATCAATGTGCACTACAAAACACCCATATACGGACATGTGGAGCCCGGTCTTTTCAATCACGTGATACTGGAAGTGATGAATGGCAAGAAATGGCCAATACCCATGTTCATGACGGAAAACATGTACGCCTATTTGCAAAAGCAGGCGAAAGAGCATCGCGCCTGATTCTTGCCGGAAGGAGATAAATCATGCTGGTTCATGTACCCGGACCCTGGAGTCCGTTGCTCGGGCGACTTGCCCTCTCTGAGATTCCTTACAAGAATCTCATTCTTGCTCCTCTGTTTGTGGTGATCGTCCTCATTGGCCTTGCCCTTGTCGCCTGGATTACCAAGCGCGGTTTGTGGGGCTACCTCTGGAAGGAATGGTTTACTACGGTCGACCACAAGAAGCTCGGGATCATGTATGTTTTCCTGGGTCTCGTGATGCTGTTCCGCGGCTTCATCGACGGGCTCATGATTCGCACCCAACAGATGCTCGCTGTGGGGCCGGGTGACAATGGGATCAAGGCGATGGGGGCCATCCACGGTTACCTTACGCCCTTCCACTTTGGCCAAATCTATAGCGCGCACGGCTTGATCATGATCTTGCTGGCGGCAACTCCGCTTCTGGTCGGGTTGATGAACATTATCGTTCCCCTGCAGATAGGCGCCAGAGATATGGCTTTTCCGTATCTGAACGCTCTGGGTTTCTGGATTACGGCGGCTGGTGCAGCGCTGATCATGATCTCCCTTTTTGTGGGGGATTTTTCTCACAATGGCTGGTTTGGCTATGCACCGATTTTCGAATTGTCCTACAGCCCAGGTGTTGGTGTCGATTATTGGATCTGGACTCTGGAGCTGATTGCCCTGGGAACCACGCTTGGCAGTATCAATTTCCTGGCGACGGTGGTGAAGATGCGTGCGCCTGGCATGACCTGGGGGCGGCTTCCCGTGTTCACCTGGTCGGCCGTGTCTGCAAACATAATCGCCCTGACCTCGTTCCCTTGTCTTCAGGTTGCCCTGGCGCTGGTGGGTGCGGACCGGTATCTCGGCACGCACTTCTTTACCGCTGGCTTCGGTGGGAATTTGATGCTGTATACCAATCTGTTTTGGCTCTGGGGACATCCTGAGGTGTATTTCGTCATTCTCCCCGCTTTCGGTATGTTGGGAGAAATCATCCCTACCTTTTCCGAAAAACCCTTGTTTGGCTATGTGGCCATGGTACTAGCCACCTTTGCCATCGCCGGTGTGTCGTGGATCGTTTGGTTGCACCATTTCTTCACCATGGGGATGGGGCCCTACGTCAGCACGGAGTTCAGTGTTGCCACGATGCTCGTAGGCATTCCAACGGGTGTCAAGGTGTTCAACTGGGCCTTTACCATGTACCGAGGCCGTATTACCTATACCGCGGCCATGCATTGGGCCCTTGGTGCGCTGTTCCTTTTGCTCATCGGTGGTCTGACGGGAATGATGCTATCCGTGCCGGCTATCAATTACATGGTGCATAACAGCGTGTTTGTGGTCGCGCATTTTCATATGATGCTGTTGTGTATTGTCTATGCCGTCTTCGGCGCGGTGATTTACTGGTGGCCCAAGGTCTTTGGCTTCCGGCTGAGTGAGGCCTGGGGCAAGATCATGTTTTGGCTCTTCAGTGCCGGTACGGCGTTGGTATTCATTCCCATGTTCATGTTGGGTTTCATGGGAGAGACGCGACGTCTGGATTGGCCATTTGATCCGCACTGGGCAGGGATGTTCGACATTCAGGAAGTGGGCATAGCCGTTTACGTGATGTCGGTGGTCTCTTTCGTGGTACTACTGTATGTCAGCATTCGCGATCGCGCCAAAGAACGCGTTGGTGGCGATGCCTGGGGTACTTCTCGCTCTCTGGAATGGCTTACGGATTCGCCGGCGCCTTTTTATAACTTTGCCATGGTTCCGGAGATCAATGCTCGCGACGAGGTGGCCTGGCGTCGTGACCACGGTTTGTTGGGTGTGCGTCCGAAGCACTTCAAGCCGATTCACATGCCCAACAATACGGCTATTGCCCTCTATATTGGCGCCGCACTCTTCTTCTTGGGTTTCGGTCTGACCTGGAGGATCTGGTGGTTGAGTGGTGTTGCCCTGGTGGCAACGGTCGCCCTCATGATCTGGCGCTCGGCCAAGGGCGATCCTGGCTATGTCATCTCCGCTGAGGAGGTTGAGCGACTGGATCGGGCGGCGCAGCAGAAGATGCCCGTCGACGGCGGCGGTACGGTGCCCGTGGGCGGTTTTGCCGGTGGGCACGTCACCGCCTATTCCCGTGAGCTGTCGGAGAACGACCGCAGAAATCCCGGGCCGGGTTCCTGGTAAGTCCGAAGGTCAGGTGACGGTCGCGCCTAGTGCGGGTCGTCACCGCCCCCAGATTGAGGAGAAACGTTCATGAGTCATGCTGAAACGGTAGTGGATCCCGATAAGGTCCGATTGTGGTCCGAGGATTACGACGGCCACGATGTGATTTCCACGCGCACCTTTGGATTTTGGATGTACGTGCTGAGCGATGCCATGCTCTTTGCGACGCTGTTCGCGGCCTATGGCGTGCTGAGTTATCCGCACAGCTATTACACGGGCCCGACGCCAGCGCAGTTTGTTACCCCGTGGTACACCTTCACGCAGACCATGGCGCTTTTTCTAAGCGTTCTGATCTACGGCTGGGCCATGACGAGCCTGAAAGAGGGCAACAAATCGGGCGTAATCAACGGATTGCTTGGCGCCTTGGTTCTCGGTGTGCTTTTTCTGGCCCTGGACATACACGATGTGATGCGCCTCATCGCCGCCGGAATAACGCCGGAGGTCAGTGGTGGGCTCTCGGCCTTCTACTGTCTCACCCAGGTCCACGCGGCCCACATTTTTGCCGGTCTCATCTGGATTGTGGTCATGCTCTGGCAGGTGGCGCGCAAGGGAGTCACTGAGGATGTCGTGGGACGTCTCATCAGCCTGCGTATGTTCTGGCAATTTCAGGCTGTGATGTGGGTATTCATCTATGTCTTTGTTTATTTGTGGGGGTATATGTCATGACGCATGGTCACGCCAATCCCATAGAGCATCCTGAGGTCCAGATGGCCAGTCGTCGTGGCTATCTTACCGGATTCATTCTCGCGTCCGTATTGATGGCTTTGGCCACCTTCTTGGTGTCCAGTCACGCGCTGCCGCCCTTCGCCCTGCTTCTGGCCATTATGGCCTGTGCGGGTTTTGCGGTCATTGCCCAGGTGTACTTCCTGCTACACATCGATATTTCCGAGCATAACATCTGGAACACCGTGGCCTTGGTAGCATTCGTTCCTTTGTTTGTCATCACCATAGGGCTCACCTGGTGGATGTTCTCCCAGCTGTACCTACGCACCATGCCCTCGATTCCCGGTATGCCGGGGATGCACTGAGCAGCACTTGGGCTCTGTCGCCCAGCGTATCTCAGAGTCCGGGAGGGGCAAGGGGGGTGTTCCCCTCCTTGCCTTTTTTTTTTGTGAGTGCACGCAGCGGGGCCTCGCCCCAAAGCGATGCGATGGATGACGAACTGGAGGAACTGTGCCATCTGGTACAGCTCAACCGTCCAGACCGGCGCATCGGCACGGTCATGAGATGGTGTCAGCCACGCAACATCTCGAGGGTAGAGGGGAAAAAACCAAATATTACAGTCTTGTGTTGTCTCATTAGACCATGCGCGTCGCAGGCTAAACCTGTGGCATACAGTTTGCTTTACACTCTATAGCACGACCAAGGAGATCACAATGACCGTAAAATCTGTCCTGCTCGCAGCTGGATTGTGTTTGCTGCCGGGCTTGGCCTGCGCACAGGCAAGCCCGGTGTACATCGAGAAGATCGATATGCCCATGGCTGCCGCAGCTCACGAAGTAGAAAGTGTGCTACACGATGGTGGTTACAAGATCGTGTTGAAGCTCAACATACTGAAACTTATCGGTGCCCAACAGAAAACTCTGAAGATTCCCGACTTCAATACGCGGCACTTCAGCGACATACGGGCCATCGTTTTCTGTAATCCTTTCGATTTCAGCAAGCTCATCAACAGCTCTTGGCCGGTGGCTGCAGGATGTCCCCTGACGCTGGACATCTTTTCAAAAGGGCAGACCAGTTATGTCGTGTATGGCTTACGTGCCGACTACGCGCTTACTCCAAAAAGTCGCCAAATTGCGGAAAGTCTCGATACGTCGGTAATCAAGGTGTTGCAGGGGATACCCATGTCGCGGGTGGAGAAGGGCGTACCCAATATTGCCAAAAAGTAGTGTGAGTTGCAGGAGTGAGTGGTTCCCTACGGATATGGAAGGAAAAATCATGGAAAGAAGGAAGTTCTTGAAGCAGTCTCTTGTGGTATCGGCCATGGTATCCGCCGGTGGCGCCTTGCTACCGAGTCTGGCTCGCGCCGCAAATGTTCCCGGATGGCCAGCCAAGGAGTTCGATGCCAAGGTTCTGGATCAGGCGATGCAGGACAGCATTGGCAAGACCTCCGTCCCGGTATCGCCGGCCGTGCATCTGACAGCGCCCACCATTGCTGAAAATGGAGCTGCGGTTCCGGTTACCGTGGATGTCGATCACCCAATGACCGCAGACAACTACATCGACGCCGTGTTTCTTTACGTGGATCACAATCCGACGCCTCTGGCGAGCGCATTTTTCTTTAGTCCGGAAAACGGTCGCGCATATTTCCAGGAGCGAATCAAGATGGCCAAGACCGACATGGTGCGGGCTGTTGCGCGGACGAACAAGGGTGAGTTGATGTCCTCGAAGCCGCAGGAGGTGAAAGTGACCATTGGTGGTTGCGGAGGCTGACCTTTCTACGCACCGAATTCCCGCATTCTGTTTCTTTGGAGATTGATTCATGGCTGATTTAGGTAACCCGATGATTCGTATGCCCGCCCACGCCAAGAAGGGGGAGGTGGTAGAGGTCCGTTCGTTGATCATGAACCCGATGACCACGGGTTTACAAAAGAACAAGCAAGGCAAGCTCATTCCTGCCCACTTCATTCAGACGGTGACGGTGACCTTTGCAGGCAAACCCCTGTGCCATCTGGACTGGAGCACCGCTATCAGCGCCAATCCGTACCTTGCCTTCAAGATGCGCGCTGAGCGCAGTGGTACCTTGGCGATGACTTGGAAGGACAATCAGGGTGGCTCGTGGACGGCGGAGGCAAAGATCACCGTCGCCTGAATCGCGCGTTTTAGAACAGGAGTGTAGCCGCATGAACTTATCACGAAGAGATTTTATGGCCATCCTGGGCGTAGCTGGTGCCAGCGGGTTTCTGGCACCCGGCGCTGTGGCCGCATCCTGGGGATCGGGTAAGGATCCCTACGAGATAAAACCCTACGGTAACGTAACCCTATTGCACATCACCGATACCCACGCGCAGTTGCTGCCGGTCTGGTGGCGCGAGCCCGGTACCAACATCGGTACCCGGCAGCAGCACGAGTGGGGCGTGACGCCCCACTTGGTGGGCAAATGGAAGCTGGATTACTACGGCATCAAAGCAGATACCCCAGAGGGTTATGCGCTGTCTTGCCTGGACTTCGACGCCATGGCGCACAAGTACGGCAAGATCGGCGGATATGCGCATATCGCGACCCTGGTCAAACGCTATCGTGAACAGTTGGGTAACCGTGCGATCCTGCTGGATGGCGGCGATGCGTGGCAGGGTTCCGCCACGAGTCTGTGGACCAAGGCCGAGGACATGGTCGGGGCGCAGAATTTGCTCAAGGAGGATTATTTTGTCGGTCATTGGGAATTCACCTACGGTGCCGACCGGGTTGAGTATCTGCTCAAGCACAAGCTCAACGCGAAGTTTTTGTCCCAGAATGTCTTTACTATCCCCTGGGATGAGCCGGTCTTCGATCCCTACGACATTCGTGAGATCAACGGCCGCAAGGTGGCCATCATCGGCCAGTCTTTCCCGTTCACGCCCATTGCCAACCCGGCCTACTTCATTCCCAAATGGTCGTTTGGCATCCATCCGCAGCACATGCAGAAAATGGTGGACGAGTGCCGCGAAAAACACCACGCCGATGTCGTAGTCGTCTTGTCCCACAATGGCGCGGATGTGGATAAGAAGATGGCGTCACAGGTGCATGGCATCGATATCATCCTCGGTGGACACACCCACGAAATCATGGGGCCGAAGCCGGTACTGATCAACAAGACACTCATCATCAATACCAGTACCAATGGTAAATTTCTGGCACGCTTCGATCTGGATGTCGGTAAAGGACGCCTGAAGGGATTCCGCTTCTACTACCTGCCCATCCTCTCCAATATGATCCCGGCCGATCCGGAAATGTCTGCGTATATCGAGAAGGTACGCGCTCCTTATGCGGAGAAATTGGCCGAGCCTCTTGCCGTTACGGAGAGTCTGCTGTATCGCCGGGATAACTTCAACGGCACCTTTGATCAGCTCATCTGTAACGCCTTGCGTGAAGAGATGGACTGTGAAGTGGCGTTCTCGCCCGGCTTCCGTTGGGGCTATACCAAGCTCCCGGGTGAGACCATCACCATGGAAGACGTCATGGGGCAGACGGCCATCACGTATCCGGAGGTTACGGTTACGGAGTACACGGGCGCCGAACTGAAGAATGTCATGGAGCAGGTGGCGGATAATCTTTTCAATCCCGATCCCTACTACATTCAGGGCGGCGATATGATTCGCGTCGGAAACATCCAGTACACTTTCAATCCTGCGGAGACTATCAACAAGCGTATCACAGACCTGCGTGTCGGCGGCAAGATGGTGCACCCAAGCAAGAAGTACAAGGTTGCGGGCTGGGCAGCCATGCAGAAAGTAGAGGGTACGCCGGTCTGGGATATTTTCTCCAAGTGGTTGAAGGACAAGAAGACCGTACGTGTCGACCACCGAGATAATCCGGTTCTGACCAAGAATATGAAAGGTAATCCGGGGATAGCCTATCCCAAAGAATACGACTTGTGAGAAGCCCGTCATGAAAAGCCTGCCCGACCTATCTTTGGTAGAAAAGATTCTTTTCTCTGGTTTCATCTTTTTGGTGGGTCTGGGATTGCTCTCGGCCGAGGCGTATACCTACATCACCATCGCCGGGCTGAATGGTAAGCCCGGCGTCCAGATGCAGGACCTCGTCATTCATTATTACGGTAATCGCAGTGCCAGTAAGCTACAGACCATGTTGCCCAGCATGATGGTCATGGCACACGTTCCGGTCAACGAGCGCAGCAAAATGCAGGCGGTGGTCAACACCTGGGTCAAGGGTGGCGAAAGCAAAAGCTATTACCAGCAGCAGGTACGCCCGTTGATCAATGGTAATTGCCTAAAGTGTCACGCCATTGGCATGCCGAACATCGGAACCTTCTCGCTGCTCAAAAGCCAGGCACACGTGGACATGGGAATGCCCTATTCTGCCATGCTCATGAACGGGATGATTCATCTAACCACACTCGGCGTCATTTTCTTCTTGGCGGGCTGGATATTTGTCCGTACGCGCACACCGGGATGGCTGAAGATCGTGGTGGTGGGCCTACCCTTCCTGGCATTTTTCCTGGACTTCACAGGCTGGTTTCTGACCAAGCAGAATCCAGACTTCGTCTGGCTGGTTCTGGTGGGAGGAATTCTGTCCTGTCCTGTTGCCCTGCTGGGAATGGCTTTGAGTTTGATTCAGATGTGGTTCCTCAAGTCGAGGGATGAAGGGACCATGCCGGCGGCTGGGGAGCTTCCCCAGAATGGCTAGCACGGGTAACGCGGTCTATGTCGCTCCATACCGGCGACCGCTTGGCCGCGTTTTGTGGAACGTCCTCATTTCCATGCGCCTGGCGGTGCATTTATTGCTCTTTGTGGCCATCGCGTCCATTGTCGGTACGATTCTCCCGCAGCAGGAATCTGTGGGTAATTACCTGCAGCAATTTGGACCGTTCTGGTACCAGGTCTTTGGCAATCTGGATCTTTACGATGTGTACCGATGTGGTTGGTACATGGGTATCGTTGCTTTCCTGGTGCTGTCGACGACCTCCTGTGTAGCGCGCAATACACCGCACATGTTGCGCGATATGTTTCGGCGGGATACAGGATTCAACGCGCGGACTATCGATAGCAGACCGGTTCACCACGAAGTCTCTGTAGCCGGGTCCGCAGCCATCGTGTATGAGAAGGCCGTGGTCCTGTTGAAGGACGAAGGCTACAGGGTCAAACGTGTGCCAGCGCTGGATGATACGTTGTTGTTGGCGGCCCAAAAAGGTCGTTACTATCGTTTTGGTTATATTTTTACGCACGTTGCCATCATTCTTTTTTGTGCCGGAGCGCTGTACAACGCCAATATACCCTTGAAAATAGCGCAATGGACGGGTGCGGTGAAACCGGAGCAAGATTTCGCCTTGCCTTTGTCCAAGGTGCCAAAGGATCGCTGGCTTTCGCCAAATCAGCTCTCCTTTCGTGGTATCATTACGATCCCCGTGGGCCAGAGCGTCAATGCGATGTTCGAATTGGTGGGCGATGGATTTCTGGTGCAGCGCCTGCCTTTCGTCGTCCGCCTCGATAGTTTTCGGGTTACCCACTATCGTGACGGTCTCGCCAAAGATTATGTTTCCAAAGTTACGGTGCTTAAGCCCGATGGCCGGGTGCTGGTAACGCACGATGTTCGCGTCAATCATCCGCTCACGGTGGATGGCGTAAACATCTATCAGTCTAGTTACAATGCGGGACCGTCTACTTTGCACCTCATGAGTTACTCGTTGCTCGCACCCGCTGCGTCTGGTGTCCGTATACGGGCACGTGTCGGTCAGAGCTTCGTTACCGGCGCCGGAGCCTATGATCTCAAGGTGGTTGCCCTCAAGGTGGATAACGTGGTGCCGCGCAAGTCTGTCGGGCTCGCCGCACGACCCGGTCATGAAATGGTGAACCTGGGTCCGATGGCGCGCTACACCGTAGCGCAGCACGGGCGGCCACCGATCGTGTTGAAAACCTTTCTGCACCCTTTGCACCACGGTGGCTTAGCCTATGAGTTGGTCGCTTATCGCCCTGAAGATGCCGATGGTTTCCATTTTCTTGCCTTACCCGTTGGGGCCAAGGGAGGCGTGAGCCTGTTTGTGCATTATCTTGGAGCTCTGGAAAATGCAGCGCGCCACGGCGCAGTTGCGAGTTCTACGGTGTTTCAGCGAACACTGACACGTTTGGAGCAACGTCGCGGTGTGTATCTGCCAGGGGAGCAAAATCGGATGTTTTTGCGGGCAAGTCTGGTGGCTCTGCAATCCCTGCATACCTATCCCCTGCCTTTTCTGGTGCTCATGCGTGGTCTATCGCTGCATTGGGCGGCCGGTTTGGAGATGACCAAGTACCCTGGCATGTCCATCGTCTATTTTGCCTGTGCCTTACTGGTAGGTGGTATTTTTGTGCTGTTTTATGTACCCAGGAAACGGATCTGGCTGGCCGTTGGTAAAGAGCCCTTTGGGAGAACCAAAATTATCGCAGGTGGCGATACGTCTCGCGATATTGAAGATTTTTCACAACAGTTTGGTGAAATCCTCGAGAAACTGGCTGGAGGGGAGCAGGATCGGACGCAAGAAAGGAGAAGGTCATGACTAGGTTTGGAGCGGTTCGAAAGGGTCAGATATTGGCCCTGGGTTGCTTGACATTGCTAGGTACTGGCGTTGCCGTCGCCGGCAGTATTCCACCCATCAACGCGGCCAATATCGCCGCGGGTAGGGCCATTGCCTTTAACAAGGCACAGGGAAATTGCCTGGCGTGCCATGTCTTGCCAGGTGGAGTACAGGCGGGCAATGTTGGTCCAAATCTCAGTGAGCTGCCCATTCACGTGATATTTAAGAATCGGGAGAAGCTGGTGCAGTTTATTTACGACCCGGAAAAAGTCATTCCCCATATCAATATGCCGAGATTTGGTAAGGATAAGGTCTTGACGGATCACCAGATTGGCTTGGTGACCGATTATCTTTGGTCGCTAAAGTGATCTGTGGGCGTTGTATCCAGGAGGATTTATCATGAAAAAAATCGCAGCAATCGCGATGCTGGCGCTTGGGGCTGTGGCCCTTGGCGTGCAGGCAGACGACATCAACTGGTGGGATCTTGGCAACACCAAGGTCGGCCCGCGGCGTACCTTGAAGGAGTTTCACGAGTACTTCAAGGAGCAGTTTCCAAAGATGAGCCTCCAGCAATATGCTCTGGGTAGTTATGCATTCAATAAGGGACTCTATCAGCAGTATCAAGAGGCAATCCAATTCAATCCTGGCGATCTTACCTTGAGCGAGGGCAAGAAACTGTGGGATAGCAAGTTTCCCGACGGCAAGACCTATGCGTCCTGCTTTCCGCACGGCGGTAAGGGCGTTGCCGCAGGCTATCCGTACTACAACGCCAAGACCCATCAGGTGACGACGGCGGCCATGAGCATCAATGCCTGCAGGGTCGAGAATCACCTGAAACCCCTGCGTTACGGTAGCTCCAGCATGATCGCCTTGCAAACCTACTTCACCAGTCTGTCCAACGGGATGCCGGTGGATGTGAAGGTACAGGGGCCAGGTGCGGTCAAGGCCTTCGAGGAGGGAAAAGCCTACTATTTCATGCGGCGGGGGCAGCTGAATTTCAGCTGTGCTACCTGTCACGTGGCCTACGCGGGCAAATATCTTCGGGCACAGATCATCTCTCCACTTTTGGGGCAGAGCGCACATTATCCTACCTATCGTGCCGCCTGGGGTGCGGTGAATACCTTCCAGAAGCGCTTTATTGGCTGCGACAAGAAGGTGGGTGCCAAACCGGAAAAACTGCAAAGCGCGGATTATCGCAACCTCGACTACTTTATGAGTTACATCAGTAATGGCATCAAGATCAACGTGCCGGGTTATCGCCCCTGATGGCGCGTCCGTCGGTCCCGGGGTGCCGCGTCAAGCGCGGGGTGCTCGGGACTGCAAGAGGAGACAGCTATGGCTTTGGATACTGCGGAGATAGGTCATCGGTTAGAAAGCGTCGGCACTTACGCAGCACAGGAAAAATGGCAAAGACGTGCATGGATAGCGTTCCTTAGCGTCGGCTCTTTGTTCGTTTGGTTTTTATTTCGTGCGGACTTCTGGCTCTGGCAATACATCATTCTTGGTATATGGTATGCCGGATTGATGTGGTTCGGTTTGCGCTGGCCCGCATTTCGCCGACTATTTCTGGTGGTTCTGGCGGTGGCGGCACCTGGTGTGGCGCTCTACGATCTGGGCTACACGGCAAAGACCAGTGCCTTGTTGTATTGGATCTTTCAGAGTACCTCCATGTTCTACTGGATGAGTCTCGCCATTGCGCTGAGTGCGGTGGGTTATTATCGTTATCTTTACGCTGGGCATCAGGCCAGTGGTGACTGGGGCCATCGTTTTGCCTGGGTGGCCGTGGTCCTGGGCTATGCAGGCTTGGCCATTCGTTGGAAGCAGACCTATGTTGGTCATCCCAGCTGGGGACACATTCCGGTAACCAACATGTACGATGCCATGGTGCTTCTGTGTACGACCACGGCGTTGTTTTATCTCTATTATGAAGCGCAAGAGAAAAAGCGAGGGCTGGGCGCCTTTGCCATGCCGATGATCCTGATAGCCGATATTTTTTTGGTGTGGGTGGGCGTGGCCTATCATCAGAACCAGATTCAACCGGTCATCCCGGCATTGCAAAGTTTCTGGATCAAGATTCACGTACCCTGCGAATTCATAGCCTACGCCAACTTCTATCTGGCGGCCATGGTGGGTCTCGCTTACCTTCTGCGTGAAAGAGCCGGGCGACTGGGCACTGTCCTGGCAGAGCGCTTGCCCGACGGCAAACGCCTCGAACGCATCATGAGCTCGATGATCATGTTTGGCTTTTTGTTTTTTACGGTGGGCACGATCCTTGGTGCCGTCTGGGCGGCCAAGGCCTGGGGTGGTTTCTGGTCCTGGGATCCCAAGGAGACCTGGGCCCTTATCGTCTGGCTGAACTACGCGGCATTCCTGCATCTGCGCTCGCGTAAGGGTTCGGCGCGACCAACGGGGCATACCCTGGCCTGGTGGTCGGTGATCAGCTTGGTCACGGTCACCTTCTGCTTCATCGGTGTGGATTTATTCTTGGGTGGCCTGCATTCCTATGCCAAACTCTAGGCAGTAAAGGGCGCCGGCAGATCAGGAGCCGACACGCCGGACCCGGCGCGTGTGAAAGTGCCGGTACAGGACGCGACCTGGTGCGCCATTGGGGTGTCGCTTGATGTGGCGTGCCTCGGTCCAGTCGACATCGGCACTTTTGGTTTGAACGCTGCTGAACTGCAAGGCCAACTGGGCGGCGGCATCCAGTACCTTTTCGGGTACGGGGCGGTCGCGGGGACGACGGAGCAGGACGTGGCTGCCTGGCTGATCCTGTACGTGGAACCAGAGATCCCAGGGCTGGGCCAAGCGAAAGGTGAGGTGGTCATTGGCCTTGGCATTGCGTCCCCAGAGAATCTGAAAACCGTCGATCTCCCGGGACTCGATGGCGGGAGCCAAGCCCTGCGGCTGGCGACGCCTTCCTGGCTTTTCCGGTGTGGCCGGCACGTCGGTCAAAGATGCTTGCAGTAGGCGGGCATGCTCCTCCTCCAACTGGCGAAGCCGTTCACTACAAGCCTCTCGACCGCGTTGCGCGCGCTGGCGTTGTTTGATGAGGTGGCGGGCGTAGTCGTGCAAACGGTATCCGGCTGGTACGGATACGGTTCTGCGTCCAATACCGTAACTGCGATAGTCGGGTACCTCCAAGGCGCCGCCAGGATGGACGGCGTCGGGCATCTGAAAAAGTGCCTCTGCATCCCGCTGTACCGTATCCGGGACACGCTGCCAGCGGATCAGATCTTCCCGGACCCTGGCCATCCGCTGTTTCAGACGATCCAGCCTCTGTCGTTGCAGGGCGTTTGGATCGGGGCGGTTCTCGGCATCCTGTTCCCACGGCGGCGCCTCGAGCCGCAGGGCTTGCAGAGCGGGGATCGTGGTGGCGGACCCACGAAGGCGCAGGGGATAGCGAATCCGGGAGCCGTCTTGGGAGCGCCACTGGTACCAGTCGCCGCTCGGTTTTGCCCAACGGTCAACCAAGGCCTGATCGAGGCGGGCGGGCTCGAGACATCCGTCCTCAGCCTCGCTGCGCGCGCGCGGGCCGAGTAGCTGTAGCGGTTCGCTCAGGGTATCGGCAAAGGGTCGTGTTGCAGCCCGGCCTCGCGCCGGCGAGGCGTAGCGATGCCCAGGCAAAAAGCGCATTTCCCGGCTATCCAGACGATCCCAGCGCCACGCCCAGAGAATGCTGTCGTCCGCGTCGGTGACGGCGAGGTTACCCCGACCGCCGAAACATTCGGCAATGAGGTGGCGATGCTGCCTTTCCTTGGTGATGGTAACGCGCTCCCAGCTCAGACGCAGGATGCGATCGCCCCAGGGTACGTCGATCCGTTGCAGCAAAAAGCCGCGCAGGAGCTGCCCCAGCGCGACCGGATGCCCGACCCGCGACTGCGGACAGGGGTCGGCAAGCCAGAGCCCCAGAGGTGCCCGTTGCTGGGCAATGACCAGAGAGGTTCGAGTACCGAAGCAAAGGCGCAGCCAGCCGGCGCCGAGCTTGGCTTCCCGCAGTGCGGCTCCCTCCACCAAGGGCGCGATACAAGAGGCAGCGGTCCATAGTTGCAGTGCATCCATGGACAAGACTGGATCACGGACCGGGCTCACGATGGTCACCGCCCTGACCGAGAATACCCAGGTCGGTCAGCTTGTCGAGGAGAAGCCGCAGAGCCGCCTGACCCGGAAGGTGGCTGGTATCGATGGCGATATCCGGATGCTCCGGTGCCTCGTAGGGGTCGTCGACTCCGGTGAAGGAAGCGATCTCTCCAGCCAGGGCGCGGGCGTAGAGGCCCTTGGGATCGCGGGCTGCACAGACCGACAGGGGCGTTGCCACGTGAATTTCCACGAAGGCGCCGCCGGCCTCTTCCACCAGTCTGCGTGCCTCGGCACGGGCGTCGCGGTAGGGGGAAATGGCCGCCACGATGGCGATTCCGCCGTGGCGCGCCACGAGGCTGGCGACGAAACCTATGCGGCGGATATTCTCGTCCCGGTCCTCGCGACCGAAACCCAGCCCCTTGGAGAGGAAGCGGCGAACGACATCGCCGTCGAGCAAGGTCACCGCCCGTTCATCGTGAATTTCCAGTTGCCGTGCGAGCATGCCGGCCAGGGTACTTTTGCCGCTGGCGGACAAGCCCGTAAACCAGAGGACGAGACCGCGGCGGTCGGCGCCGCGGTAGGCCTGACGCAGGATGCGAATGACCTCCGGCGGGGAAAACCACGAGGGAATGTCTTCGTTGGCGGCAAGGCGCCGGCGTAATTCCGAGCCAGAGATCCCTTCGAGCCGCTCGCCATTGGCCTCGGCGGCGGGTACGTAGCTTTGCCGAGCGCGGGAATAGGCGTATTCCGGCATGAAAACGGGTTCGATGCCGAGTTCTTCACGGTGTGCGGCAACCCACTCCTGGGCGGCGAAGGGCGGATAGAACAGCCCGCCATCCCAGTGCCCCGGATCGGCGTGGCCGCGACCGATCAGGAAGTGGCTGGCGCCAAAATTGCGGCGGATCAGCGCGTGCCAGAGCGCTTCCCGTGGCCCGGCCATGCGCATGGCCAGGGGCAACGGCGATAGCAGTACCCGGTCCCGTGGATAGTGGTCCAGGACCGCCCGGTAGGCTCGCATACGCCAAGAAGCCTCCACATCACCCGGACGCGTTGGGCCGATGGCCGGATGCAACAGGAGCCGCGCCTGCGATCCAAGACGCTCCAGGGCCGCCCGGGTAATGGCGATGTGGGCGTTGTGCAGTGGATTACGGGTCTGAAAGGCGAGGGCTGGGGCGCCGGCGAGGGCAGTGCGGACCTGTGCCGGAGCCCGATATTCCGGTGGGAAATCCACGGCGGCAGCGCGTTCCAGGGCACCGTCTTCCCAGGGGACGACACTCCCAGCGATGTTGACGGGCAGACGCTCGAGGGTCTCCGCTACGCCGGGGTGGCGGCGGTCGCTGCTGCCGTAGATGTGCTGTACTTCCCACAGGCGATCGGGACGGTAGAGACTCGCCACGGTCATGCGCGCCAGCGGCGTGCCGTCGTTACGTTCCAGGCGCAGTACCGCACCCGCGCCCAGGTGCGCCGCCGTTGCCTCATCCACTTCCAGGGTCAGGGGCATGGGCCAGAGTCTGCCGTCGGGCAAGCGCTGGTGCGCGCAGACCGACTCCCAGGTCGGCTCGTCCATGAACTCCGTCACCGGTGCAAAGGCGCCACTGAGCAGGAGCTCCAGGTCGCAGCGCTGGCGCTCGCTCAGTACGTGCACGGCATCGGCCGTGGGAAGTGCAGCGCGGCCGGAATCAGGAGTGGCCATGATCGCCCTCGGGGTGCTCTGCGGCAGGCCAGGGAAAAAGGGGCAGGTGCGCCAGGGCCACGACATCCCGCCAGCGATCTGGATCGCCCTCGGTGCAGATGGCGGCGCGAGCGGCAACGACGGCGCCGGCCTCGTGCATGAGGTTCTCCATGGCCGTCAGGGTCGAGCCCGTGCTGATGACGTCGTCTACCAGGACGACGCGCCGTCCGGCCACCGTGGCGCGATCCTTGGCGTCCAGATACAACTTCTGGGCGTGACCGGTGGTGATGGAGTGGCTGCTGCTTTCCAGAGCGGCGCCCATGTAGGTTTTGTAGTGCTTGCGCAAAACGACGTAGGGTTTGCCGCTCTGACGGGCCATGGCATAGGCCAGTGGTATGCTTTTGGCTTCGGCGGTGATCAGACAATGGTAGTCGATGCCCTGCAGTGCTTGCGTGAGGCCCGCGGCCGCCGCCTCGCACAGCTCCACATCGCCGAGAATGTTGAGCACGGCAATGGCGAGTTCCGGTGCCACGGGAAACAGGGGAAGATCGCGTACCACACCCTGGATGTGAATGCGGTGGGTAGTAAGGCGGTTCGGGTTCTGGACCATGTCGAATTCTCCTTTAGGCCACGCATTCTGCCACAGCCGTGCCGGCGGCGCATGGATGAATCTGTGCAGGAATGCAAACAGCAACGGCCCCCGAAGGGGCCGTTGCGGTCTGCGGAGGCTGCGCGGGAGTTAGAAGTCGCCCATGCCGCCCATGCCGCCCATACCACCCATGTCGCCGCCGGCACCGCCCTTGTCTTCCTTCTTGGGCAGTTCGGTGATCATGGCCTCGGTGGTGATCATGAGGCCGGCAACACTCGCCGCCTTCTGCAGGGCCGTGCGGGTGACCTTGGTGGGGTCGATGACGCCCATCTCGAACATGTCACCGTACTCGCCCGTGGCAGCGTTGAAGCCATGGCCAGCCTTGCCCTCCAGCACCTTGTTGAGGACGACGCTGCCCTCGCCACCGGCATTGGCAACGATCTGGCGCAAAGGCTCTTCGATGGCCCGACGGACGATGGCAACACCCATCTCCTGATCGTGGTTGGCCACCTTGACCTTCTCCAGCACGTGGCGAGAGTGGATCAGGGCGACGCCACCGCCGGCGACGATGCCTTCTTCCACCGCCGCACGGGTCGCGTGCAGGGCGTCTTCCACGCGGGCCTTCTTTTCCTTCATTTCGATCTCGGAGCCAGCGCCCACCTTGATGACCGCCACACCACCGGCGAGCTTGGCGACACGCTCCTGGAGCTTTTCCTTGTCGTAGTCGGAGGTAGCTTCCTCCATCTGCCGCCGGATCTGCTCCACACGCGCCTTGATCTCGCTCTGCTGACCAGCACCATCGATGATGGTGGTGTTCTCCTTGCTGATGGTCACCTTCTTGGCCTGACCCAGGTCATTGAGGCTGGCGCTTTCCAGCTTCATGCCCACTTCCTCGGAGATGACCCGACCGCCGGTGAGGATGGCCATATCCTCGAGCATGGCCTTGCGCCGATCGCCAAAGCCCGGAGCCTTGACCGCCGCGACCTTGATGATGCCGCGCATGCTGTTGACCACCAGAGTCGCCAGGGCTTCACCCTCGACATCCTCGGCGATGATCAGCAGGGGACGACCACCCTTGGCTACCTGCTCCAGCACCGGCAGCATGTCGCGGATGTTGGAGATTTTCTTGTCGTGCAGGAGGATGTAGGGATTCTCCAGCTCGGCGGTCATCTTGTCCTGGTTGTTGACGAAGTAGGGCGAGATGTAGCCGCGATCGAACTGCATACCCTCCACCACGTCCAGTTCGTTCTCGAAGCCAGAGCCTTCCTCGACGGTGATGACGCCCTCGTTACCTACCTTCTCCATGGCCTCGGCAATGATCTTGCCGATGGACTCGTCGGAGTTGGCGGAGATGGTACCCACCTGCGCCACTTCCTTCTGGGTCTTGCAGGGCTTGGACTGCTTCTTGAGGTCTTCGACCACGACCTGCACGGCCTTGTCGATGCCGCGCTTGAGGTCCATGGGATTCATGCCGGCGATGACGCCCTTGATGCCCTCACGGATAATGGCCTGGGCCAGTACGGTGGCGGTGGTGGTGCCATCACCGGCCTCATCGGAGGCCTGGGAGGCGACTTCCTTCACCATCTGCGCGCCCATGTTCTCGAACTTGTCGGCAAGCTCGATCTCCTTGGCAACTGAGACGCCATCCTTGGTGATGGTGGGGGCGCCGAAGGACTTGTCCAGAACCACATTGCGGCCCTTGGGGCCCAGAGTCACCTTGACGGCGTCGGCAAGAATGTTGACGCCACGCAGCATCTTCTCGCGGGCGTGTTCGGCAAAAGCTACTTGTTTGGCTGGCATATACTCACCTCATCAATGCATTAGGAGTTTACGGGAACGGCGCTGAGGCTTACTTGTCGATCACGGCCATGACGTCGTCTTCGCGCATGACCAGCAGCTCCTCACCCTCGACCTTGATTTCGGTACCGGCGTACTTGGCAAAGAGCACCCGATCGCCGGGCTTCAGATCCAGAGCGCGCACCTTGCCATCTTCCAGGATCTTGCCGTTGCCTACGGCCACCACCTCACCCTGGACAGGCTTTTCCTTGGCGGTATCGGGAATGATGATGCCACCGGCGGTTTTCTGTTCTTCTTCCAGACGGCGAATGACGACGCGATCGTGCAAAGGACGCAGTTTCATAGAACATTTCCTCGTGTGACTGGATTGTTTGGGACAGATCCTCACTGGCAGCGTGTTAGCAGCCGCCGCCATCGAGTGCTAATGATAAAGCTTGTGTATGGCCTGTCAAGGCCGTTGGGGGCTGACGCTGCAGTAGAGATGGAAGGTGGAGCGCAACAGTGCCGTGTCTGCCCCACGCAGACGGTGGTCGATCCCGGAAAGCGGCTCGACACACAAGGGCCGCGCACGCGCCACGGCAGCAAAATCGAAGCTGCGCTGCAGGGGCACTGCCGTGTCGGCGCTGCCGTGCAGGATGTGGACGGGAAAAGGATAGGCGGGTGGTTCGCGAAAAAGATCGTATTGCGCGCTGTCGGCCACGAGGTCAAAGCGCATCTCCAACTCCCCAAGACCGTAGGAATCGCGCCAGCGGCGCAGACCGGTCTTGCGCCAGTCTTCTTGTTCGTTGCCGGGCAGTGCAGCAAAAAGCAAAGGGATGAAGTTGAAGGCGGGAGCGATGAGCAAGAGAGCGCTGATGCGCTGCGGCCAGCGCTGTCCCGCCAGTGCCGCCACCCAGCCGCCCAGACTGGATCCCACCAGCAGGACCGGGCGGTCACCGATGAAGTCGAGCACGAGGGCGAGATCTTCTAGGTAGCGGGAGAGGGTAAGCTCGGCGAAGTTGCCATCGGACTCGCCCACGCCACGATAATCGAAACGGCACCAGGGCCAGCCCTGCTGTCGGGCAAAGCGGGCGAGGAGGGTGGACTTACTGCCAGCCATGGTCGAGGCGAATCCCGGGAGGAACACGCCAACGGGCCCCGAGCCGCCATCCTGCCAGCGACCACGGACGCATTCTGTGCTCGGGTGGCGCAGGGTGAAGGGAATCTCTGCTGGATGCATGCCATCAGCTTGCGGCCAGAAAAAAGGGGCGTCAAGGACGCCCCTAAAACCACAAAGGAGGAAAGAAACATGCGCTCGCAACCAGCATTTGGCTGCCAGACAATATTAGCAAAGGTCTAGGCAGCATGCAACTACATCCTGACCGGTCGGAAAATAAAAGAAGGGCGAGACCTGAGCCTCGCCCAAAACCACCAAAGGAGGAAGAAACATGCGCTCGCAACCATCACAGCTGCTTGCACGATCTTAGAGTGGGACGTCGTGGCAAAGTTCCATCTGCGCCGTAGATGCCGTGCGAACGAATCTCCAGCCCACCACCTTGACCGTAAGGGGCAAGGTGGTGGGCTCTGGTTACCGCCGCGACTCGGTTCTTCGGTAAAAAAGTAGGTCGGCATTCAGGAGGCAAGCGCATAGCCCACGGTCTGGGTCGCAGCTACCCGAGCCATGGCTACCAGGATGGGCCGTCGATTCCCGGACATAGGATGCAATGTGGCAATAAGCGTCCCGTTATCAGGAAAACATAAGCAGAAAATAGGATCAACTTTTCCAAATAATTACAATAGACTGTAAAAAATGTAATTGCGGTGTAACCGGATGGTTGTTTGATTTATATCCACCGCTAAATAGGGTAATTGCAAGCATTTAGTCGTCTACGGAACCATACTCCGCTTGGTCAGGTACGCGATGTGCTGGTAAGCCTGGGGCGGTGCTATGGCGTTTGCGCTCACTCGCGGAGCGGCCTCTCACGGCCATGGGGCCGGTGGGCCGCGGTTCGGCGGGGCTCCCCGGCGTCCCTGCGACCTTGCCAAGATCGTGGCGCGGCAAGTACCATCTGCCTTTAAACTGCAGAGCAGGCATGCGCGGGAGCTTCGATGTTTCACGGCAGTATGGTGGCGCTCGTCACCCCCATGGATCCGTCTGGATCCATAGATTTCAATGCCTTGAGGGATCTCGTGGAGTGGCATGTGAGCGAGGGTACGCATGCCATCGTGGCAGTGGGCACCACGGGGGAGTCGGCCACTCTGGACGTCCGGGAACACGTGGCGGTCATCCGGACCGTGGTCGAGCAATGTCGGGGGCGGATACCCGTCATCGCCGGTACCGGCGCCAATTCCACGGCAGAGGCCATTGAACTCACCAAGGCGGCTATGGAAGTACAAGCGGATGCCGCGCTGTTGGTCAGCCCTTACTACAATAAGCCCACGCAAGAGGGCCTCTATCGGCATTATCTGGCCATTGCCGATGCCTGCCACTTTCCCATGATTCTCTACAACGTGCCGGGTCGGACCGCTGGGGATATCCTGCCGGAGACGGTGGCCAGACTCGCGGAGCGCCCCTGCATCGTGGGTATCAAGGAGGCGAGCGGCCACGTGGACCGAGTGGCAGAGATCCTGGCACTCTGCGAGGAACGCTCGGCGTCCATACGGGTCTTTAGTGGCAACGATGGTGAGGCCCTGGCGGCCATGGCCCTTGGTGCCCACGGCGTCATCTCGGTGACGGCCAATGTCGCGCCCAAGGCCATGGCGGATCTGATGACGGCGGCGCTGGCGGGGGACTTTGCCGCGGCGCGCGCGATCAATGCGCGGCTGGTTCCCCTGCATCGGGATTTGTTCCTGGAATCCAATCCCATTCCGGTGAAGTGGGCTTTGCAGGAAATGGGCCGGATCCAGGCCGGGATCCGGCTGCCGCTGCTGCCCCTGGCCGAAGCATTTCGCGAGCGTCTGCGCCGTAGTCTCGGGCAGGCGCACTGCCTCGTTTCCACATCCGCCCCTCAAGGAGCGCATTGATCATGGGCCGTACGCTGGGCCGAAGTCTTGCTGTAGCCACCCTCGCCACGGTCGCGTTGAGCGGCTGTTCCTATCTGCCTTTCTTCAAGAGCAACACCGGTCCCAACTATCAGGACGCCAAACTCATGAAGCCCTTGGAGGTGCCGCCCGATCTACTGGCGCAGGCACCGGCGCCGGGGGTGACCGTGCCCGGTGGGCCCGTGAGTGCCAGTGAGGTCGCCAGGGAGGTTTCCGGGGCCCGCAGCTCCGGCGGTTATGGTCTTTTCGTACCCAGGGTGGCGCCGGGTGAGAAACCCATCGAAGAGAAGACCTTGCCGGGGGTCTCGGCATCGCTGGCTGGTCAGGGTGCAGACCTCTATCTCGTGACCTCGGCCAGTGACGACCAGATCTGGAAGGCGGTCCGGGAGGTGCTCGCCAGGGACAAGATCCCCGTGGAAAAATTTTCCGCCAAAGCGGGTACCTTGGAGACGGGGTGGCAGTACACCCGATCCGGGATCAGCCGCATCTTTGGTACGGCACTGGCGCCGAGCCACAAGATGCGCTATCGCTTTCGCCTGAGCAGTGCCGCGGACGGTTCCAAGGAACTGCATCTCGAGCAGGAGCGCTATCTCAACAACCCGGACGGCGACACCATAAACTGGCGCAAGCAGACGGCGGAAGCCAGCCGTAACCGGGATCTCCTGGAGGCGGTGCGCCAGCAGTTGGAACATTCGGTGATCATGGCCGAGATGCCGGTGATCAAGGTCACCCGTTATCGTGACGATCTCGGTCCCTATCTGGTGCTGAACCAGGTGCCGGAAAAAGCGGAGCCCGCCGTGGAAATGGCGCTGCGCGGTCTGGACCATCCGGTCACCCACGAGGCTATCGGCGTGTGGTCCGTGCAGGTGCGTGCCGGCGGCGGTGAGGCGCAGCACTCCGGCGGCATGGTGGGCAACATGTTCAGCCAGGCCTGGTACAAGATCACCCACATTTTCAGTGGACCACGCAAGGAAAAGCCTCTGGACGTCACCGTCAAGCTGTTGCGCATGAAGGATAACGAGGGCAGTGTGCTGGAGACCGTGGCGCCCAGCGATGAGGGCAAGGCTGGACAGAAGGCCGCCGTCGATATTCTCGACCGGCTGCAGAGTGCCTTGAGCCCGAAGGATCAGGGCCAGGGATGATCGAGCGCTACACCCGCCCCGAAATGGGGGCCCTCTGGGATCAGAACGCCAAGTATCGGGCCTGGCTGGAAGTAGAGTTGGCGGCCTGCCGGGCCATGGCCGCGCGCGGGGAGATTCCGGCCGATGCGCTCACCGAGATCGAGGCCAAGGCCGACTTCGATGCCCAGCGCATTGCCGAGATAGAAGGAGAGGTAAAGCACGACGTCATCGCCTTCCTCACCTCGGTGGCCGAACATGTGGGGCCGGCCAGCCGTTTCATCCACAAGGGTCTGACCTCTTCCGATGTGGTGGATACGGGTTTCGCTCTACAGCTGCGCCGCGCCGGACAACTGCTGGAGAAAGGTCTGCAGCGTCTGGACCAAGCCTTGGTGCGCCTCGCCTGGGAATACAAGGACAGCATCATGATTGGCCGCTCCCACGGCATTCACGCCGAACCCATCACCTTTGGCCTGAAGGTGGCGGTATGGCGGGCGGAGGCACAGCGCAATCTGGCACGGCTGCGCGATGCCATAGCCACGATCTCCGTGGGCATGCTCTCCGGCGCCGTGGGGACCTTCGCCCATATCGACCCGGCCATCGAGGCCAGCGTTTGCGCCGAACTCGGTCTGCAGGTGGAGGCGGCCAGCACCCAGGTCATCTCACGCGACCGACACGCGCAATTCTTCTCGACGCTGGCGGTGATTGCCGGCTCCATAGAAAAAATCGCGGTGGAGATCCGTCACCTGCAGCGCACCGAGGTGCTGGAGGCTGAGGAACCCTTCAGCGTGGGCCAGAAGGGCAGCTCGGCCATGCCGCACAAGCGCAATCCCATCCTTTCGGAGAACCTGACGGGGCTGGCACGGCTCATGCGCGGATACGCCGGCATGGCCCTGGAAGACATCGCCCTATGGCATGAGCGCGATATCTCCCACTCCAGTGTGGAGCGCGTCATCGGTCCCGATGCCTGTATCGTCCTGGACTTCATGCTGCATCGTGCCAGCGGCCTGCTGGAGGGCCTGGTGGTCTACCCGCAGCGGATGCTGGAAAACCTGGGGCGCACCCACGGTCTGATCTTTTCCCAGCGGGTGCTGCTGGCCTTGACGGAAAAGGGCATGCTGCGCGAGGACGCCTACCGCTTGGTGCAGAAAAACGCCATGCGGGTGTGGGAGTCGGGCCAGGAGTTTCAGGACCTGCTCGCTCAGGATCCAGAGCTTCGGCGCCACCTGGATCCCGAGGAACTGGCCGGGCTTTTCGACCTCGACTACCACCGCAAGTCCGTCGATACCATCTTTGCCCGGGTATTTCCCGAAGGGCGTCCCCAATGAGTGACGTTCCCGCGGCCCTCTACGAAGGTAAGGCCAAGATCGTTTATCCGGGCGAGGATGCCGATACCCTGGTGCTTTTTTTCAAGGACGACACCTCGGCCTTCGACGGCGAAAAACGCGAGCAGCTGGCGCGCAAGGGCGAGATCAACAATGCGTTCAACGCCTATATCCAGACCTATCTGCAGGAGCATGGAGTTCCTACCCATTTCCTGCGGCGACTGGACGCGCGACGCAGCCTGGTGCGCCGTCTCGACATGATTCCGGTGGAATCGGTGCTGCGCAATCGCGCCGCCGGGTCCCTCTGCCGTCGTCTGGGCGTCGAGGAGGGGCGGTTGCTGGAGCCGCCAGTGCTGGAGTTTTTCCTCAAGAACGATGCCCTGCACGATCCCATGATCAATCGCTCGCACATACGTACCTTCGGCTATGCCCACGCCGAGGAAGTGGAGCGCATGGAGTATTGGACAT